>DHDT01000029.1:15078-15356 GCA_002399505.1 Caryophanales bacterium UBA4869
TTCTTACCTGATAAGGCCATTGACTTGATCGATGAGGCCTGTGCCAAAGTAAGAATGCAGATCGATACGATGCCGGAAGAATTAGATGAAGTCAGCCGTAAACTGATGCAGCTTCAGATTGAAAAGGTCTCTCTGAAGAAAGACGAAACCGAGACTGCTCAGAAGCGTCTCAGTCAGATGGAAAAGGAAATTGCCGAACTCCAGTCTGAAAAAGATACCTTGACTGCCAAGTGGAAAGCAGAAAAAGGTCAGGCTGAAAAGCAGAAAGAAATCAAGAA
>DHDT01000029.1:15467-15761 GCA_002399505.1 Caryophanales bacterium UBA4869
GAAAAGCAGAAAGAAATCAAGAAAAAGCTTGATATTGCCAAACTCAACTTAGAGAAAGCTATGCAGGATGCCGATTATCTGGCTGCTGCAAAACTTCAGAATCAAGATATTCCTGAACTTCAGAAACAGCTGAAAGCCGCCTTAGACGAAACCAAGAACTCCACTATGCTCTCTGATTCCGTCACCGATGAAACCGTTGCCGAAGTAGTTTCCAGCTGGACCTCAATTCCAGTCAGCAAACTCACTAAGAGCGAAAGCCAGAAGATTCTCGACTTGAAGAAAGAACTCGAAAAG
>DHDT01000029.1:15886-16094 GCA_002399505.1 Caryophanales bacterium UBA4869
TAATCGGTCAAGACGAGGCTCTCAATCAGATCTCCAATTCCATCATCAGAAGCCGTGCCGGCCTCTCTGATCAGAATCGACCTATCGGAAGTTTTCTCTTCTTAGGCCCGACAGGTGTCGGCAAAACCGAAGTTGCCAAAGCTCTCGCCGAACAGCTCTTTGATTCTGAAAAGCAGATTGTCCGAATCGATATGTCCGAATATATGGA
>DHDT01000006.1:0-1938 GCA_002399505.1 Caryophanales bacterium UBA4869
GTGTGAATATTTATCACTTCGAATTGCAATTGACGATTATTAACGATCAAGAGTTCCTGCTTTTTTATGTTATCCAATCTACCAAAAGCATGATAATAATGGCGTTAATGTTCGCTTAATACACAGGCTGACATATATTAATTATTTCTAGTCAAACAAGCCAACTAGAAGAAAACTTCTAGTCACTTCTAGTGCTACTTCTAGTCACTAGAAGTGGTTTATCACTAAAAAACAGCACCTTGAATAGAAACAAGATGCTGTTTTAATAATCTGCTATTGTTTACTTCTTCAATTCTTCTTCAACAGCCTTATTGATGATATCGAAGGATGTAGTAGGCTCAAATCTCTTAATGATTTCACCCTTCTTATCAATTAGGAACTTAGTGAAGTTCCACTTGATAGAAGGATTCTTATCCCAGGAAGGATCCTTTTCCTTATTGATCTTAGTTAAGATAGAAGTAAGCTTATGCTCATTGTCAAATCCTTGGAATCCCTGTTCTTTCTCAAGATACTTATATAAGGGAATGGCTTTGTCTCCGTTGACATCGATCTTATTGAATCTCTTGAATCCAGTATGATATTTGAGAGAACAGATATGATTGATCTCTTCAATAGTCTCCGGTGCCTGTTCTCCAAATTGATTACAGGGGAAATCCAATATTTCAAAACCATCCTTATGATATTTCTCATAGGTATTTTCAAGGTTTTCATAAGTAGGAGTGAAACCACAGCGGGTGGCCGTGTTGACAATCAGAAGCACTTTTCCTCTGTATTCAGATAGACTTACTGATTCTCCTTTGTCGTCTTCAACTTTAAAATCATAGATATTCATGTTATTAATTACCTCATGAGCAATATAGGCTTATTGTTTTTTTCTTTCAACGAATATGCTCATGAGGTAATCTATCAAGATTGGCTTTTGATTATCAAAACCCTCTTTTTATCAAAGACAAATGCATTCATATATATAAGTCTTGACAGAAAATTGAAAGGAAACAAAATAGTCTGTATAATATTCAGACAATAAATTTAAGTATTGAAATCAAAAGGGGTTCATTATGAAAAAAGAAATAAGGTTTTTTTCTACGATATTAGCTATGTTTTTGTTAGTGGGCTGCGGTAAAAATAAGACTTCCTCAAATGAGGTCAGCTCCTCAGAGAATGAAGGTTCTACTAAAACTAGTGAAGCTACGTCTAATGCTTCTTCTTCTTCTCTTTTATCATCTGGTAGCAGCCTTTCTTCTATTGTCTCTTCTCAGCCTAGCTCCTCTGTTTCAACAACTTCGGTGGATTCAATTGTCAAAGTGACTAGTGTTGATATCACGAGTATTCAAGATAATCTTGCGATTATCATCGGTGATAAAGTTGCCCTTGAGGCAACCGTCTTACCTGAAAACGCAACCGATAAGACTGTTATCTGGACTTCGAGTGATATAAGTATCGCTTCTGTCACTGATGGTGTTCTTACCGCTTTGAGTGAAGGATCAGTTGAGATTACTGCAAAAGCCGGTGACAAAGAAGACAGCGCTTATGTGATATGTCGCCAGCCGTTTTCTGATGAAAAGCATGACCGCTATATTGAAAAACAGTCTGATAAACAGTCAGTCATTACGACTGAGGCTGTAGTCGACAACATCGTCGACTATGGAGCTGAGGGAAAAGTCACCGTCTTTGCTATGGATTATTCCTATAGCTACAGGCTAATCAATGTCGATAAAGATGCCGTCTCAGTCGGCAAGAAATATAAGTTTGTCGGAAATGGAGCCGGGCTATCTTATCCGGCCATCGATATGAGCAAGGGTACTATAACGTTTATTTCCGATTCTGATTCATATTTCCATTCTTTGCAAAGTACGCTGGAATTTAAGAATTCCAGAGACTTATATGTCGGTGAAGAAGGAATTATGAATCCTGTAACAGATACTGAGAAAACAGGTG
>DHDT01000006.1:2045-4194 GCA_002399505.1 Caryophanales bacterium UBA4869
AAACAGGTGAACAGATTACTGAAATTCACTTTGAATATAAGGAGAAGAAATATATCCTAAATTATGATTCTAATAACACTAAGGCAACTGAAATAGCTGAGAAATTCAATTCTGTCAAGGATGGAAGCTATGTCTACTCGGTAAATGGCATCTGGGTTGGAGATGATGAGACTGATACGACTAGAACTATTGAGATTATCTCCCCAGAAGGTATTGATCTATTTGTTAAGCCGACTTCAATAACAATCAATATAACAGAAGAACAGAAGAAAATCGAAGAAGGCAGGACTTTTCAGTGCACAGCTACTGTCTATCCTCTGACTGCTGACCAGAAAGTCGAATGGTCAGTAAATGATCCAAGTCGGGTCAGTATTGATGAAAACGGGCTGCTGAACACTTTAAGCGTTGGAACATTCACCTTGAATGCGAGAATTAATATCCATGGCATTAGATTGCATTCGTATGTCTTTATGGAAGTAATCGAGGCTAGTACTTCTTCATTCATTGAAAACATCAATGAATGAAGATTGATGATCCTATCTGATCAATAAGTATCATATAAAGGAGGACTACTTGTTCTTCTTGTATTTAGCCTGATAGAAGGCGACGGCAGCTAAGAGTTTGGCGTCGTGGATTTTACCATCGTTTATCATCTGAAGGAGTTTGTCGTAAGAGACTTTATAGTAATTGAGACTCTCATCAGCATCGAGATGCTGAGTACCAATAGTCAGTCCGGTTGCCAAGTAGATATAGATGATCTCATCGGTATAGGCACAGCTAGGATAGATAGAGCCTAAGAACTCGACGTTCTCAGCTTTATATCCTGTCTCTTCTTCCAGTTCTCTTTTGGCAGTGACTAGAGGATCTTCGTTTCCGTCGGCTTTGCCGGCAGGAATCTCAATGATGGTGTCATCATAAGGATAACGATACTGATCTTCTAAGATGACATCGCCTTTGATATCGAAAGCTAAGACCGCACTGGCTTTGCAGTGTCTGATGACTTCTCTCTTTGATTTGTTTCCGTTAGGGAGTTCGACATCATCGACGAAGAGATCTAAGATCTTTCCCTTATATATTTCCTTGCTGCTGATTTTCTTTTCTTTCGTTTCCATTGTTAATTTCCTCCTGATTATTATAGTTTCTTTGTCATCTGGTTTGAAAGGAAGATTACAAGGAGAGAGACAATTCGTATTTTAGAGGGTTTTACCGCCTTCTCACTTCTCTTTTTGGTAAAATATAGATATGAATAAAACAATTGTATTTGCGACATCCAATGAGAATAAAGTCAAAGAGATAAAAGAGATGCTGATATCCTTGGATATCACCTTACTGACTCTTAAGGACCTAGGTCTTACTATAACCGCTATTGAGACTGAAGATAACTTTGAAGGCAATGCATTGATCAAGGCCAAAGATATCGCCTCAAAATGCAATTATCCTGTCTTAGCTGATGATTCTGGTCTTTCTATTCGGGTATTAAACGGATTTCCCGGTGTTCATTCAGCCAGATTCATGGAAGGCATGTCCTATAAAGACAAGTGCAATGCCTTAATCGGAATGATGAAGAATGATGTCGACAGACGGGCATCTTATTTTGATGCTTTAGTCTATATCGACAAGAAGAACAATATAGAAAAGACCTTCTTGGGAAGATGTGACGGAGATATCACCCTTGAGTATGATGAAGAAGCACCTTATGGCTTTGGATATGATCCTATCTTCTACTCTTATGATCTCAAAAAGACTTTCGGAAGATCGCTTCCAGAAGAAAAAGATCAGATTTCTCATCGTGGGAAAGCTCTCCAGATGTTATTAGACTATCTAAGGACCAACAGATAATATGAAACTTATATTAGGTATAGGAAATTACGGTGATATCTATGAAGACACCAGACATAACTCTGGTTTTCAGGCTATCGATCTTTTATCGGAAGACTTTAATATTCCGATAGTCAAGTTTGATTTTAGAGGAGTATACGGAAAAGGAAAGATCTTCGATGAAGATGTAATCCTTTTAAAACCGATGACCTATGTCAATCTCTCCGGAGATGCCTTGATAGACTGCATGCATTTTTATAAGATAGCCAAAGAAGATGTCATCGTCTTAGTCGATGACATGGATACTGTTCCTGGCAAGATACGTTTGCGT
>DHDT01000006.1:4312-4563 GCA_002399505.1 Caryophanales bacterium UBA4869
TTGCGTCTTAAGGGATCAGCTGGCGGTCATAACGGACTTAAGAGTATCATTCATGTCTTAGGAAACGACGAATTCAAGAGAATCAGAATCGGTATCGGCGCTCCGGATACCAGAAATGCGCCCGACTTTGTTCTCTCTGCTCCCAAAGACAAAGACACATATAAAGCCTGGAAAGATGGTATCTCCAAAGCTTGCGAAGCTTTGGAATATTCTCTGAAGTATTCTTTTGATAAAGCAATGAATAAATATAA
>DHDT01000006.1:4680-4959 GCA_002399505.1 Caryophanales bacterium UBA4869
ATAAAGCAATGAATAAATATAACACTTAATGGCTATATTGGATCATATTTCTTTATTCGATTATCTGACTAATGAGAAAGAATTAGCTCGTCTGGATTCTCATAAAGATCTTCAGGTCTCTTCACCTGAGGCTCTTGCTCTTTTGACTGCTCTTTCATATCACGACAGCCCTCGTAAGATGTTCTTTCTTTTTCCGACTATCTATGAAGCGGAGTCTTTCTCTGATTTCTTAGGTGATTATGTAAAAGAAGATGAAATGTTTTTCTTCCCTTATGATGA
>DHDT01000006.1:5058-5282 GCA_002399505.1 Caryophanales bacterium UBA4869
ATGTTTTTCTTCCCTTATGATGAGATATTCAGAAATTCCGCTATCGGCGCTTCTCCGGAAATGAATGAAGAAAGACTTCTGGCTCTCAGTTCTGTCTTTTCAGACAAACCTTCAATCCTGATTGCTCATCTCTCTTCGTATTCGATCAATATCCTTCCTAAAGAAAGATATAAGGAAAAGATGATCGATATCAAGAAGGGCGACCTTCTTGATATTTCCTCTTT
>DHDT01000011.1:0-3488 GCA_002399505.1 Caryophanales bacterium UBA4869
TTAGCCTCCGAGATCGCAATCATATTAATGGGCAAGAATAAAGCCCAGTTCACTCCGAACTTTGATTGCGGTGACTTCGTTATTGTCACCAATTGCTCGAAGGTGTGGTTGACCGGAGATAAGATCCATAAGAAGAACTATTTCGACAACAAATCCCATACTTATGGTGGACTCAGAGTCAGAAGCGCCAAAGTTATGAAGAAGGAGTATCCTACTGAGATGATCCGCAGAGCCGTTTGGGGAATGCTCCCCAAGGGATCCCTGGGCAAGCAGATGATCAAGAAATTGTACGTCTATGCTGGTCCGGAACACGACAAACAGGACAAGAAGCCGGTCGAAGTCGAGCTGACCAAGAAGAGGGAGATGTAAAATGGCCAATAACATTAAATCTGACAAGCTCATCTATGCTGCCATTGGAAGAAGAAAGTCTTCCGTAGCCAGAGTCTTCCTTACCCCTGGTAAAGGCGACATCATCGTCAACGGCAAGAAGATCGATGAGTACTTCCCCCACAAGACTTTAGTTCTCGATGCTACTCAGCCTCTCAAGGTAACAAATACCGAAGGCAAGTATGACATCAAGGCTAACATCGTTGGCGGCGGCTACTCTGGTCAGGCTGGTGCCTTAAGATTAGGTATCGCCAGATCATTACTTAAGGCCAACAGCGAAAATCGTCCGCTCCTTAAGGCTCAAGGATTACTGACAGTTGATGCCAGAGTCGTCGAGCGTAAGAAGTACGGTCTACGTAAAGCCCGTAAGTCTCCGCAGTTCTCCAAGCGTTAATCTCAAGAACGTTCAAGAAATCCCAGTTGTTCCGAACTGGGATTTTTTAATGCAATTAAGTATTTGATTCTGTTTGATACTTTCCCAAAACGCTTATTTCAAGGACAATTTTCAAACCTTATCAGCATTGATAGAACTGATTTTGTTTTTCTATGTTAGAATACTTATATTATGAGATTAGATAAATATTTAAAGATCAGTCGCCTCATCAAAAGAAGAGAAGCGGCTAAAGAGTTCATCGAAAAAGGCTATGTCCGTCTCAACGGTAAGATTGCCAAACCTTCTAATGAAGTGAAAATAAACGATATGATTGAAATCACTTCTCCTTTAGGCAAGTCAATTCAGGCAAAGATTCTCGAAATCAGAATGGTGTCTACCATTGAAAACGCCTCTGAAATGTATGAGGTTATAAACTAACATGGAAGAAACAGAACACATCGCCAAACCGAAAAAAGATCTCACTCCCAAAACCATGTCCATAATCTATATCGGAATCATCATCTGTTCGACTATTGTTTTGATTGTCTTGGTTATTTTTGCTGCTATCAGAATAAACGAAAACAATGCCCTCCTAAAGAGACAGGAGCAGATTGTCGAGCAATATACGGAACTGGCGACAGAAAATGAAAATCTCTCCGATCCCGATTACGCAAATATCTACTTCGATGATGAGAACGTCTATATTCCTAGCCAGGATATTATTATTGAGTTTCACGGATGACAGATAAAAAGACTTTGGATAACTTAAGCAGACTATTAACTAAGGGAGGCAAATACCTCCTGGCTTTTTCTGGCGGACCTGATTCGGTCTATCTTTTAGAATGCCTGATTTCTTTCTTCGGAGATCAGACCTCAAAGCACGTCTATCTGGCTTATGTGAACTATCATGACTCTGACGAAGTAGACAAGGAACAGGATATCGTTTTTCATTATATCTATAAGTATCATCTGGAATTCTTCAAAGCCAATACCAAATACCGTGAACAATACGGAAATTTTGAAGACTGGGCCCGAGAATACCGTTATACTTTCTTTAAGAAAATCATCAAGAAAGAAGAACTCACTGCTCTTCTGACTGCTCATCATCAGACCGATCTTTTAGAAACCTATGTCCTTCAGAAGAAAAGACAGAATCTTCCTCTCTATTATGGTCTTCCAGAAAAGACCGCCATGCAGAACATGACTATCATCCGCCCTCTTTTAGGTATCAGCAAAAATGAAATCTATAAGCGGCTCAAAGAAGAGAACTGCTGTTTTTACGAAGACAAGACCAATCAGGATCAGAACAAACAGAGAAACGTCCTGAGAAAGACTGGCTTTGACGAAGAAGAATCTTCTTCTCTTCTAGAAGAAATCAAAAAGAAAAACAATGAACTGGAAGCTTTCTATAAAAAAATATCCTCCTATGGTCCGATGATTCCCTTTGCCTCATATCTTGAATTATCTGAAGAAGAACAGCGCAGACTCCTGTTTTATATCTTGAACAAGGCTCATCTCAAAGTCGCTGAAGAGAGACTGACCGGACTTGGAAAAGAGAGCTTTGAATTCCTCAAACGCCAAGAAAACGGTGAAATGAAGCTTGATTTATTCAAAGCTCTCTATCGAACCAAGAATGAGTTCTTTATCGGCAAATACACTAAGAGCTGTTCCTATACCTACAAATTCAATTATGCCGAAAAGAAGAAGAATCCTTACTTTGAACTGAATCTCACTAAACCGGAACTATTCAATACACATAGTTTTCCAGTCGTCATCAGAAACTATCAGGAAGGCGATACGATAAGCACTGACTTGCCGACCAAAGATGTTCTGACTCTGTTAAGAAAACAGAAAGTGCCTTTCTATCTCATTCCTCTTTATCCGGTCTTCTTAGTCAAAGACAAGATTGTCTATGTTCCCTTCTACAGCGACATCCTGGAAAAGAAACTGCCGATGAAACTATTTCTTTTTGAAAATCTCATCGGCTGAATAGATATAATTTAGATATATGAAAACTAGAAACATCAGTCTCTTTCTTTCTATCATGTCTTCTTTTTCCCTCTTTTCCTGTAAGAGTTCTCTGAACAACAACTGTTATCAGTGCTATATCGGCAATATGATTGTCTCTTCTTTTACTATGCCTTATGCAAAAATATCTGATCACCCCTGTCTTGTCAAAACCAAAGACGAAGAAATAAACAGCAAGGCCTTCTATTACAATACCTATGTCATCAATACGGAAAGAGAATTGACTTCTTTCTATTCGCTTTCAGGAGTCAGTGTCGACACAAAGGAGATCACCGATAACAATCCTCTTACTGCCGACAAGATGATTGTTTATATCATCAGCCAGATACCCGCTGGCTACAAAGCCTATAAAAGAGACAATATCCAGCAGACCGGGAATGACGGAAAAGTAGTCCTCATCACCGATAACTTCTATTATTATGCTTCAAGACCTGAGATCTCCTACTGCAATATCGACTTAAAAAAAGACGATACTGTGAAAGACGATTATTCCTACTCCTTCTACTATTCCCTGTACACCGATTATTCCAGTATCATCAAAGAAGATTCCATCAGAGTTATATTAAACGAAACAGCTGATTGAGAAGACTTAAGTCTTCCTTCAATCAGCTGTTTTCTTATGCCTTGTCCGCTTTCTCAAGTTCACCTGTCAAAAACAGAAGGTCAGTAAGATAGTCTCTCGACTTGGTCAGACTGAATT
>DHDT01000011.1:3590-5177 GCA_002399505.1 Caryophanales bacterium UBA4869
GATGATTATTGATATGAACCCTCAGCTTGACTAAAAGAGGCTGAAGCTTTTCCTCAAGGATCTTATAGAGAGCGGGTTTAGCGGAAAAGGCGCTGCTCATCGTGATAGTATAGACTCCAAGTCCTTCAATGAAACTATCGTATAATCCAGAATTTAGACTGATTTCAATCTTTCTTTTAATAAGAAGATTGCTTACTTCTTCCGGATAAGTTCCATAGACATCGCGGAGCTTCTTTGAGAAAGCGTTGAGGTCAGTGTCTGACTCGCAGTCAGACAATTCCCTGTACATATTGATTCTCTGGGTCTCAGAGCCGTATTCTTCCGGAATATGGGCGTCGAGAGAAAAAGACAATTCAAAGCGATGTTCGTCTTTCTTCTCGACGACGGCGCTATTCATCACTTCTTTTTCTTTGACTACTTCCTTGAGAAGATCGACATAGGCATCATAGCCTAAAGTATCGACAAAACCAGCCTGCTCAGAACCCAAAATATCTCCGGCCCCTCTGATATTGAGGTCCTGCATGGCAATCTTATATCCGGAACCCAATTCCGTAAAGTCTTTCAGGGCTTTCAGTCTCTTTCTGGCATCGGGAGTGATCTTGTTGGTATCTTTGAAGAAGAAATAGGCATAGGCCAATCTCGAGCTTCTACCTACACGTCCTTTGATCTGATAGAGCTGTGACAATCCGAAGTGATCGGAATTTTCAACGATAATGGTGTTGACGTTAGGAATATCAAGACCTGATTCAATTATCGAAGTGCAGACCAGAATATCGTATTCGCAGGCATAGAAATTACTCATGGTCTCTTCTATCTCATCTTCGCTCATTCTGGCATGACAGACTCCGACATGATTGGAAGGGAATTTCTTTTGAATAGTAGAAGCTAAAGTATAGATGGTCTTGATGTCATTATGAAGATAATAGACCTGCCCTTTTCTCTCTAATTCTTTTCCGATGACTTCATAGATAAGTTCTTTGTCCTGTTTGGCCACGTAGGTCTTAACGGGCATACGGTTGATAGGAGCCTGCTCTAGAAGAGAGAGAGAACGGACATTGAGAAGAGACATCTGCAGAGTTCTGGGAATCGGGGTTGCCGTCAAAGTCAGACAATCGATGTTCTTGCTCTTCTCCTTGATCTTCTCTTTGTGGGTGACACCAAACTTCTGTTCTTCATCGACGATCAGCAATCCCAGATCTTTGAATACGATGTCGTTTGAAAGAAGACGATGAGTGCCGATGACAAAGTCAATCTTGCCCTCTTTTATAAGTTGGATATTAGTTTTCTGCTGTGAAGGAGGAACAAATCTTGAAAAGGCACATATTCGAATGCCAAAGCTTTTAAACCTTTCGGCAGCTACTTTAAAGTGCTGCATGCACAAGATTGTAGTCGGACAGAGAAGAGCGACCTGCTTGTGGGCAAGCATAGCCTTAAAGGCAGCCACAAAGGCGATTTCTGTCTTTCCGAATCCCACATCACCGGCTAAGAGCCTATCCATCGGATAAGGGGATTCCATATCGGTTTTGATATCCTGTATTACTTTCAGCTGTCCCTGAGTATAGGGATAAGGGAAGGCATCCATGAATT
>DHDT01000056.1:0-6922 GCA_002399505.1 Caryophanales bacterium UBA4869
CAGATTGGGAAACTATTATTCAAGGTTATTATTATTCTAAGCCGCTTCCGAAAAACGAATTTGAAGACTTTATCAGAAAGAAGAAATAACACAGTCAGATAGCAGATAAAAAAGAGAAAGCCTTTCGAAGACTTTCTCTTTTTGATTGATTAAATTACTGTCAGACTAACGCTGTCCGACTTCGTAAGGTATGCCTTCAGCCTTCGGGCACCCCGACTTCTTTCTGGTGATGATGAGAACGATGATGACGATGACATAAGGAAGCATGTTGTAGAAATACATCGGCAGAGGAAGAGAAGCTAAGAAGGGAATCGTATTATAGACAACACCGAGACACTGAACAAAGCCGAATAACAGTGAACCTAAGCCAATCCAGATAGGATTCCAGTTTCCGAAGATCATAATGGCCAAGGCTAAGAATCCTAAGCCGCCGACACTGGCTTCAGCTTCCGTGCCAGTCTGAGTGGCAATATAGACAAAACCGCCTAAACCGGCCAAGGCACCAGAGATAGCAGTACCAAGATATCTCATCTTGAAAACGTTGATACCGACTGAGGCAGCAGCCTGAGGATGTTCACCACAGGCCCGGATATGAGTTCCGGTCTTGGACTTATATAACCAGAGAGACAAGAAGACAAAGAGAATGATGACGATATAGGTAGAGATATAGACTTCATTGAAGAAGAAATTAAGGAAGCCGTTATTCTTGACTAAATCGCCAAAGGCCTCATTGGTGAATGTTCCCGAAGTAATCTGGAAAGAACCGCCTGAAGTAATTCTCTCAGAATTGAAGAAGAGAAGACCGAAGGTGCAGCCCAGAGCCGGACACAACATATTGAGGGCAGTACCGGCAATTGTCTGATCGGCTTTCATCTTGATAGCGGCAAATGACAACAAGAAAGCGAATATAGCACCCGCTAAGGCGCTTACTAGCATTCCCAGAACAAACAGCCACTGATTAGAAGCGGTATCAGCTCCAAAGACTTTACCTTCGACCATGAAACGGACGAAGATGCAGCCGATAAAGGCTCCGAAGATCATCTCACCTTCCAAACCTAAATTGATAATACCGGAATGTTCAGAAAAGGCACCGGCCAAAGCTACAATCATCAACGGTATCATACAGAGGATAGTAGCGTGAATAATAAATGTTGCAGACATTATTTATTACCTCCTTTAGGCTCGATTCCATGAACCAGTATCTTTTTGAAGAGCTCACCTGCTTCTTTGTCTCTCTTTTCTCCTCTTCTGAATTTGAGGAAGAGATCTTTGAAGAAGTTAGAGAAACCGGCCAGATAGATGATGACGGCAATGATGATATCGGCAAAGTATCTGTTATATCCGGCATTAGTAAGGTTAGAGCCGGATGCATTGATATATCTGATAAAGAGAGAAGCAAAGACAGCACCTATTGGATTGCAGTTAGCTAAGAAAGCACCGGCAATGCCGCTGAAGCCATAGTCAGGAAGTGACTGATAGACTGATTTAAACTGAATTTCAATACCAGGATGCAAATAGTATAGGGCCCCGCCTAAACCGGCTAAGGCACCGGCTAGACCCATTGAAAAGAGCATATTGACCTTATCGTTGATACCGGCATATTTAGCTGAAAATCTATTAAGACCGCAGGCTCTCATTGAGAAACCGAGAGTGGTCTTGTTCATCAAAAGCCAGCAGAGAACTGCGATGATAATCGCCAGGAAGATACCAATATCCAAATAGGAATTTCCAGTCAGGGCACCAAGCCCTAAGTCAGGAGTTCCGTTTCCAGTCAGGGTAGTAGTGATAAGATAACCGGATTTTCCGGAATTGGAATTTACAAGATGAGATAAAGAATCTGTCGAAAATACCCAGGTGAAGATATTGGCAGCTATCCAGTTTGTCATGATGGAAATAATGACTTCGTTGATTCCGAAGAATGCCTTCAAGGCACCTGGAATCAGACCCCAGGCCATACCGGCGACAATCGAGAGAACGACAGCGAGTATCCAGACTAGAACTCCCTGAGTGGTATTGCCGATGGAATTGATGTTGAGAGCAACTAAGAGAGCGGCCATCGTACCCATCAAAAACTGACCAGGGGCACCGATATTGAATAGACCGGTCTTATAGGCGATAGCTACACTTAAGGAAGTAAAGATCAGAGGAACTGTATAGAAGATCATGTTTCCTAATTCTTTGACTGGCTTCAATGCCGTGAAAGGACCCGAGAACAGAACTCCAAGACCTGCCAAAGGATCAGCGTCTTTTAAGGAAAGAGAAGAAAAGAGCATGATGATGAATCCGATCAGAAGACCGATTAGAATACAGATGATCGAGGAACCGAAGGATCTGACACCATCAGAAGAGAGGATTCTTGAAACAGAGTTGTTACTTGATTTCTTCATTTGCGGTTTCTCCTTTCTTAATAGAATTGTTCTTATGGAAGAGAGCACCTTCTCCTAGAGAATTGCCATCAGCGTCGACAGCCATCCTTTTGGCACCGGCCATATAGAGACCCAGTTCGGAGACAGTGGTAGTCTTAGGATTGAAGGAACCGACTATTTCGCCTTCATACATCACTAAGATTCTATCAGCTAGGTTCATTACTTCATCGAGTTCCAGGGAAATCAAAAGAACAGCAGCGCCTTTGTCACGGTCAGCGACAATCTTGCTATGAATGTCAGATACGGCACCGACATCAAGTCCGCGAGTAGGCTGAACAGCAACGAGAAGAGAATGCTTTTTATCCATTTCACGTCCGATAATCAGTTTTTGCTGATTTCCACCCGACATGCTGCGAGTCACAGTCTTGCTTCCTTGTGATGTACGGACATCATAGACACCGATCATCTCATCAGAGTACTTTTTTCTGGCACCGAATCTAATCCAGCCATGATTAGAGAATCTCTTATCACGATATTGTTCGATGACCATGTTCTGTTCGACATTATAATCGAGAACCAAACCATATTTCTGTCTGTCTTCAGGAATATGAGACATGCCTTCTTTTATTCTAGTATAGATATTTTTTCTAGTGACATCGTTTCCGTTAAGGATCATTTTGCCTTTTTGGATACGATCGATACCAGTCAAAGCATTGATTAACTGAGTCTGACCATTTCCTTCAATACCGGCAATGCAGAGAATTTCTCCCGAGAACACTTTGAAAGAGACATCCTTGACTGTTTCCTTACGGGTAAGAGGATCTTTGACAGAGACATCGGATACTTCCAAGACAGCATTTCCGGGTTTGGCTTCATTCTTTTCAACAGTGAAACTCACTTCGTGTCCGACCATCATCTCAGCCAGTTTTTCAGAATTGGTATCTTTGGTTTTAACTGTGCCGACAAGTTTTCCCTTGCGAAGAACAGTACAGGTGTCAGAGACATCCATGATTTCATTGAGTTTATGGGAAATGAAAAGAATTGATTTTCCCTCCTTTGCCATATTTTTCATGGTCACCATCAGATTTTCGATTTCCTGAGGAGTGAGAACAGCGGTAGGCTCATCGAAAATGAGAATATCGTTATCACGATATAGCATCTTAAGAATTTCGGCTCTCTGCTGCATACCGACTGAAATATCGCTTACCTTGCGGTCAAGATCAACTTCAAGTCCGTATTTTTCCATCAATTCTTCGCATTTTGCTTTAGCTTTCTTCTTAGTGATCCAGCCAAAACGAGAATCCTCATCTCCTAAGATGATGTTATCAAGAACACTGAAACATTCAACGAGTTTGAAATGCTGATGAACCATACCGATATGAAGGGCAGTGGCATCATTTGGAGATTTGATATGTACTTCGACTCCGTCTTTGTAGATGGATCCGCCATCTGGCTGATAGAGACCGAAAAGTACACTCATGAGTGTAGATTTGCCGGCCCCGTTTTCACCTAAAAGGGCGTGAATTTCACCTTTTTTCAGTTTCAGAGTAATGTTGTCATTTGCTTTGATACCGGGAAATTCCTTGACGATGTTTCTCATCTCGATAACATATTGAGGGTTTTCTTCCATGTTCAGAATCCTTTCGTCTTATTGAGAAATAAGCTGTATATAACAAAAAAAACTAATCCAAAATAGGAAAAGACATTTTTCGATAGCATAATTATATTCTTATCATTGCTTAAACCTATTTTGAAACGAAAACTATAAAGATTTTAATAAAAAGGCCTCTACATTTTTGAAACGTAAAGGCCTATTAGAAACAACAGTTCTACTTATCTAAAGTGAAATTGATATGAGTATATTTGGTAGCGGTAAGTTTGCTAGTCCACCATTCAGTGGTGCTGCAATCCTTCTTAGCGCCTTCTTCGCCGATAGCGGCAACATCACCATCGGGAACAACGGTACCATCCTTGACACTGGTAAAGAGAGTATTGTACTGTTCCTTAGTGAAAGTCTTGAATCTCCAGGAATCAGCAGAAGTAGGAAGACCAGTGGCATCTTCGGCAGCGCCGAGATTCTGAGTCTTTCCACCGAGGAGAGAATCCCACTTATCACTATAAAGCTGTCCGAGAACACGATCAACAGAGGTGACTAAGCCCTTAGTGGCAGAAGTGAGAACCTGCTTAGACAGACTGGCCTGATCGACATCGACGCCGATGATATAACGATCAGTGTTGCTGCCGACAGCGGCGACAACAGAGTTAACCATGGAACCACCGCAGGAGAAGACGATCTTAGTTCCATTGGAATACCAGCCGGAAATCTGAGTCTGGAGGTTATTTGAAGCACTGAAACCATCACCATACTTGAAGGAAACCTTGACATCTACCTTATCAGCAAGGTTCTTAGCTGCAGCTGCAGCTTCAATACCCTGGACATAACCATAGGAGAATCTGTTGCAGGCAGGATTTGATCCGCCACCGCCGAAAGTTCCGCCAAGACTGGTGAATCCTTCCATGACAGCGCCATAACCGGCAAAATAGCCAGCTTCCTGTTCCTTGTAGGTGATAGCAGTGACATTAGGAAGATAGGTTTTATCAGTATCAGACTTGGTCAGTGACCAGCCATCGACAAAGATGAACTTAACATTGGGATTCTCATTGGCGACAGTCTGCATGGCAGCAGCCTGAAGGAAGCCAGGAGCAACGATAACCTTGGCGCCGTTCTTGATGGCAGAGTTATAAGCAGCAATACGATCGTTATCGGTAGCTTTATCACCATTGGCAGGCTGATAGTATTTATAAGAGATCTTGTTGGCTTCAGCATACTTCTTGGCACCTTCATAGGTACCCTGGTTGAATCCGCCATCCATCAACGAACCGACATCAGTGACAACAGCGATGTCATAAGTGGTAGCACCGGAACTGGAATTGTTGTTGCATCCGGCCATAGCGAAGACAGAAGTAAGAGCTAATAGACTTACAAATGCTTTTTTCATACAGTTTCCTCCTTGGTATGAAATAGTCTTTAAGAAACCAGGTCCCAAATTACTTGTGGACTTACTCGTTACAACCCTTACTTGCTTTTTGATTATGTTCGTCTAGTTTCCAGAGTCAGAACGAGTAGGATAGCCTTGTTCCTGATCTTGGGGAAGAATGTTTTAAAACAGGTTTGTCATCTGTTTTCTCGAAGACTATTTTATCACAAGATGCCGATGTTTCAACCAGTAAAAAAAGGAAGTTGACTGAAAAGCCTGAAAACAAGTGAAAAAACAAAGGAATTTATTTAAAAAAGCTGATATTCATTAGTTTTTAATGAGCACAATAAGTAAATTCTATAGCAATTTTTACTTTGAATAATGATTTCAGCAAGTCTAAAATATTAGACAAAAATACCCGAAAATTATAATACCTGTATTTTTCCATTATTTTATAATTTGAACTAAACTTACATTATCAGATTCCTAAATAACAGGAACTCATTCCATTATCCTTATATATACAGAATAAAACAGCCAGAGAAGATAACCTCTCTGGCTGTTGTTGTTTATTTGTCAAAAGACTTGATGAGCTTCATCAGGGCCTTAGCACCAAACTGAGGTCCTTTGATGGGATCGAGAGACAATTTCGTATAGAGCTTACCGACATAGATGTCTTCTTTGAAAAGAAGAGTGAAGAACTTATCGATGATGGCCTTGGTTTCCTTTTCCTTCTGAACCGGTCCAAAGGGATTAGCAAAGAAAGAAGTTACACGGCCAGTCTCCGAAGTAGTCCCCTTAGCTACTCTTTCACCTTTGATGAACTCGTTTTCAGCTTCTTCTTTATCTGTGTATCTTACAAGTCCTTCTTTGGAGTCAGTGAAATTATCAGCTAAAAGGAAGGCATCCACTCTTCGCATCACCTTGGTTTCCTCATAGGTTTCAATCGGAATGATGACACGGGAATTAGGCTGTTCGACATTCATATAGATAGCTCTGTCTATGGAGCGAAGTGAATAGCCTTTCTCCAAGTCATCGAGTCTGACAAAAGCACCCGTCTCAGTTCCGTTAGTTACTACCTCGCCGTCCCTGACTTCAAAAGTGCCCATGTCATCATAAATCGTCTTGATTTCATGGATGTCATCGCTGCCAAGACAGCGAAGAGCTTCGATAGTCTCGCTTTTTCCGGCACCTGAGTCTCCAAGGATAGCGACATTGAACTGTTTTCCGCTTTTCAGGATAATTGAAATACCGGCACCGTGGATGGGAAGGAAACCTCTGTCGATCATCGTCAGATTATGAAGAGTGAGAATGATCTTCTTCAGATATCCAAAGTATCCGATATGTCCTTTCAGAGGACAGATACCGACATAGGTCTTATCTTGGGTCTGATAATAATAGGTAAGGTCTTCAGGAACATCAGCTCCAAAGACGACGATGAAGGCCGGGATACGGCCGGCATGACGGTCAAATCTTGCAACTTGGAAAAGATTGCCTAATCCAATCAGGAAAGAAAGATATGACTTATGGACAAAGACATAGCCAATCTGCCCTTTTATGTGGATACAGACAGCCAGC
>DHDT01000056.1:7021-10182 GCA_002399505.1 Caryophanales bacterium UBA4869
GGATACAGACAGCCAGATAGTCTTTGGGATTGTATTTTTCTTTCACCAAAGGCTCGTCTTTGGAAAAGAAAGTTCCCTTTCTTGTATTCTCTTTGGTGGAAATGATGAAAGGAGGTCGAATCAGAATCGATTCGATTCCTTTGGTATCCTGAAGAAAGGAAAGTTCAGGAGGCAATTCATAATAGCTGTCTTTGACAATGAAAGCGGCATTGATACCAGAAGGGACCTGACGATAGACGGTCTGCTCCGTCCCTAAGACGTTCTCATAGATCTTTCTATAAAGGGTAACCACCTTATCAGAGAACATATCGGTAAGAGAGACAAAGGCAGCTGCCGGTATCATTTCCACATCTCTGTCGATGATTCCGTATCTTTCCTGCTTGCGCCAAACATCATAAAGACCGTCAATCAGATTCAGGACCGTGGTCTTTTCTCTGGTCAAAGGCATGTATTCGTCTTTGATTTCCTGATAGTCCTCCACATAAAGCCTTCTCAGAAATGATAAAAGACCGGTATCGACATAGTTTTCGCCGAAGGTTCTCTTAATCAGAAAGTAATTTTCAGGATCATCATTTTTGTTGGTAGAAAGATAGATGTCGATAACTTCCTTCAACTCCTTGGAAGAGAATATCTCTTCCGAAGAAAAACCTTCTTTGTCATTGATATTGATTAAAAAGCTCATATTACATGTGCTCCTTTATCTGCTTGACTAATTCGATCATCTCTTCTTCATTCAATCCGCTCAAGGCTATTCTGATCCTTGTTTCATCGAGAGGGACAACATAAGAATGAATAGCGGTAAGTTCATCGGTAAGCTTGAAAGCATCATCGACGATGATGGTCATAAAGAAACCGAATGAATAAGGATAATAGGAGATGCCATTTTCATTAAGAAGAGAAATAAACAGCTTACCTCTCTTTCTCAGCAAATCGCTGTTATCAGCGATTTCACTGACGAGTTCGCTCTTTACCCACTCGTCTTTCAAAGCCAAGGCCACTGAATGAAGAGCTGGTCCGTTAGGACAGGAATAGATGCCTCTTGCATAAGAACCGATGGAAGAGAGGATCTCTCCTGATACTTCTTCGTCTTTGGTAAAGGCGAACAGAGCTCCGCATCTAAGGCCATAGACACCAAATGATTTCGAGCAGGAGAAAGCAAAGCAGGGCAGAAAGGAGTTTTCATTTCGAGTCACATAATCGAAGACCTGATAGGATTTCTTTCCGTAGGTCATGTAGTCGATGTAGGCGATATCGAAGAGAACAGTGAGTTCTTCTTTCTTTCCTTCTTCCTGCAGATACTCAAACAGCTTTTCATATTCTTCGTCTTTAAGACAGTATCCGGTCGGATTCTGACAGGGGTCATTGATGACGACGAGGATATGTTTCTGGGTCTTGCTGACTTCTTCAATCGTCTTTTTGAGACTCTCAAGATCAAAGTTTCCTTTTTCATCAACTAAAGAATACTCTTGATGCCCGATCCCGCACTTGAGGGCAATCTGCTTGTAGTTATCCCACATGGGATCGGGAAGAATTACTTTGTCGCCTTCTTCTAAGAAGGTGCCAAAGGCGATATAGCAGGCTCCTGTCCCTCCCAAAGTACTGCCGAAGGGCACATAGTAATTGGAAATAACTCCTTCTAATCTATCTTTCAAAAGCCAGGTGAGAACCGCTTCTTTATATTCTTTCGGTCCTAAGACTGAGGGATAGGAAAGATCATCGACTATATGCTTAGTGAGACTTTCTTTGATCGGTAAAACACCGTTAAGGGTCTTATCATCATTTAGAAACACTCCGATAGAGGCATTGATGATCTTATTCCCCTCTGCCTGATCTTTCTTCGCTTTAGAGGCAATCAAAAGGATATCGGACTTAGAGACTTTGTTCTCACCACGTCTAACAATGAATTTGCTCATATAGTTATTTCTCTTTATCAGATGAATTATATCACGTAATAATTAAACTCGTTTCATTCTGTTATCGAAGAAAAACAAAAAAATGGCATCGATAAAGATGCTTTTCGTTTAGCAGACAATCATTTTAAATACCTTTGTCTGTCTTCTTTTTATAAATAAACGATTTCGTCATGTTCTTTTAAAAAACCTTCTTTGTCAGAAGATATTTCTCTTGCTCAGCTGTTCTCAGGAATTAAAAAGGTGAAAGCGCTTAAAGAACGACAGCTAAATAACGTTCTCGAAACGAAGAAAATGAATAATTCAAATAGAATAATGTTGTTTTTATTCAATCCATATTTTTGACTTAGTGGAATTAAAGGCCGTAAAGCTGATAGAATATCAATAGTATAAAGGGAGAAGAAATATGGAAATACACGGAATGTTTGCAAATGGCGTCAATGTCTTGGCAATAAGCAAAGGCGGAAAGTTCTATGCGATGACTTGTGCCTGGGCAACACAGATCGATTATGACCGTTTCATCATGTGCATCGGAGGTCAATCCGAAACCAACAAGATATTGGAAGTCGGGGATATGGTCGGAGTATCAGCTTTATCAATGGATCAGAAGCAGATAGGCATGCTTATCGGAACTACTCATTCTTTGGAAACCGATAAGATGAAAGAAGGGAACTTCGAATTCCTTTCTGGCTGTTATGTGATACCGGGAGCTAAAAACCAACTAGCCGGAAAGATAACCAGAATCGACAAATATCAGGAAAGTCCGGAAGACAAAGTCATTCAGATACAGGTTCTGGATGTGAGAGAAAACAAAGACAAAACCTTCCTGAATTACAAAGCTGAATAAAAAGCATAAATTACAACTATGTTAAGACCAGGTTAAGAACTTGGTCTTTTTCTTTATGGAATCTTAACAGGAAAAGCCTGATTTTCCTATATTTTCCTAACACTCTTTGGAATAAAATCACCAATATTCGGAGGCACAAATATGCTAGATTTCAAAAACAAGGTCATCAAAGTAAACCTTAATACGGAAAGCGGATTAATGATAATCACTGGTCCTTATATCAAAAGCGAAGAGAACTTCTTAGTAGTCTACAATCCTCTCACGGAAAAGATCGAGTATCTTTCGATGTATATCATCAAATCAGTATCGATAGTCCGTGATATCGAACCTGATGACTTGAAAGCCGGAAGAAGAATATGAAGGACAGCGTAATTGTAATCGGAGCCGGAAAACTCGGTGCCAAT
>DHDT01000056.1:10328-26877 GCA_002399505.1 Caryophanales bacterium UBA4869
GGAGAAAATGTCCTAGTTGCCGATAAACAAAGCGATGCTTTCTACAAGCTTGATGACTTCAGCGGTTTCACAGTAGTAGGGGATGCAACCGATCTTGATTTTTTAAAGAGCATCGATATCGAAGACTCAAAGATGGTGATAATCACCACCAATGACGACAACGTCAATATTTTCTTAGCCGAAGTCTGCTTTTATATTTTTGCCATCAAAAAAATCTACGTCCGTCTATCCGACACCGACAAGGGAAAACTATTGGAAAACACTTCAATCAAGGGAATCTATCCTTTTAATCTGTCCGTTGATTTCTTCTGTCAGCAGGAAAAGGAGACTAGATAATGACTATCGTAATTGCAAATGGCGGCCATGAGGCTGACTATATCATCAAGATGTTCAACAATAAGAAGAATAAAATCATCGTCATCAATTCCGATGAAGGCATGTGTTCTTATCTGGCCACTTCCGACAAGATCAGCGTCATCCATGGGAATCCGACTAAAAAATATGATCTTTCTGTTGCCAACATCGACAATGCCGATGTCTTTGTCGCTTTATCCAGCAACGATATCGATAACTATGTTGCCTGCAAGATGGCAAAGAAGATCTTCAAGGTAAAAAAGACCATCGCCATTGTCAGAAACCCGAAGAACGTCTCGGTCTTTAAATCCTTGGGTATCGATGCCGCAATAAGCGGCACCTATCTTTTAGCTGAATCAATCAAATCAGAAACGACTATTGAAAGCCTGATCAAGACTCTTTCACTGGAGGAGAACAAGATCATCCTGACTGAAATAGTAGTGAAAGAAAAATATGCTGTCGCCAATAAGACCTTGGCGGAGATTCATTTTCCAAGCACAGCCAATATCTCCTGCATCTATCGTAACCCCAATGTCATCATTCCTTCAGGAAAGACCATCATAAGACCTGATGACAGGCTTTTGATTGTCACCACTCCCAATAGACAGGAAGAAATACAGGAATTCATCCAGGAAGGCAAGTGAAATGAAGGAAAAGCTATCCGGTTGGAAACTAGTTGTCTCTTATCTAGGCGTTTTAATATTTATGATTGGAATTGTTTTATTGATTCCACTCTTGATATTAGCCTTTTATCCATATGAATCATCAAATGCCTGGTACTTTGTGGTACCGGGAATCATCTGTCTTTTGATCGGTTATATTTCCATCATGTGTTTTCGGGGAAAAGAGAAAGACCGACTCAAAAACCACGAGGATGCAATTCTAGTCACTCTGTTTTGGATCATAGCCATCATCATCTGTGCCATACCCTTTATGCTGACTGGAAAATACAATTTCATGCAGTCAGTATTTGAGACGACATCAGGACTGACGACAACTGGATTAAGTGTAGTCGATGTCTCAGTCTGTCCTCACATTTTTCTTTTCTTTCGAAGTCTTCTCCTTTTTGTCGGCGGTGTCGGTTTGGTCTTAGTTTTGACCTGCGCCATCTCCGATAAATACGGTCTTCAGCTCTACAATGCCGAAGGCCATTCGGATAAATTGCTGCCAAACCTTGCTAAATCAGCCCGTCTCATCCTTTCAATCTATTCTTCCTATATCCTTTTAGGTACGATTGCCTATGTTATAGCCGGCATGTCTTTTTTTGATGCTGTCAATACATCGATTGCCTCAGTCTCAACGGGCGGTTTCTCAACAAACCCCAATAGCATCGGCGGATATAACTCAATCGCCATTGAAATCATCACCGAAGTACTGATGCTTTTAGGAGGAACAAACTTTGTCGTTCACCTTTTCCTTCTGAAGAGAAAATTCAAGAAAGCCTGGAACCACTGTGAAACAAAATTCATGATCTTCAATACTCTGATTGTCGTCTCTATATTAATTGCAGTCGGCTGTCTTATTGATCATTTCAGTTTTTCTGAATCTGTCAGAATCTCTTTCTTCCAGTACTTTTCCTGCATAACGACAACCGGATATCAAAATGTGGCTGATCTCTCCACTCTGTCTACGACCTATAGAATTATTATGATTGGTCTGATGCTGATTGGCGGAGGTATGGGATCGACAGCCGGTGGCATCAAACAGTATCGAGTGGTCTGTACCTGCAAAGGCGCCTATTATTGTTTTCGCGATAAAGTCGATAATCACAAAGTTGTAAAAAAGCACTTTTTGAGCCATAATGGGGAGTCAAGAGTCTTCACATTTGATGACTTTGCCTCTAATGCCTCTTATGTCTTAATCTATCTTTTAATTTTTGCCTTAGGATCTTTTTCCTTTACTTTATTTGGATATTCATTAGAAGACAGTATGTTTGAATTTGCCTCATCTATCGGCACTGTCGGTCTCTCAGTTGGCATAACCGGCTATAACGCACATCCCCTGATACTCTTGATTTCTACTCTGGGCATGTTCTTCGGCCGACTGGAAATAATCGTAATCTTCAATAGTTTAGGAACTCTCATAAGGAGAATCAAAGATGGAAGAAAAGAAAAGGCGATTTCAGATTAACAAAAAAGAAGTGATCAGGCAGTCTATCCTCTTTGTAGTGATAAGCGCTGCCGCTATCGCTCTTTCAATCGGTGTCGACAAGCTTAATTTTCGTTCTGAAAATATCTTTTTAGTTTATGTCGTCGCTTCCCTGCTCCTTATCGTCGAGACTGGAAACTTCGCTCTTTCAATCGCGGCTGATGTTCTCTTCATCCTCTCTTTTAATTTCTTCTTCACCACTCCTATTTATTCTTTTGCCATGGATGACCCTAACTACTATATTTCCTTTCTTTTCTTCTTCCTGGTCTCATTTATATCAGGCACTGTGACAAGAAAACTGCAGAAAGAAACCAAGTTATCCAAGAACAATGAAACTAAAATCAAAAATCTCTACGACTTGACCACGGAGCTTTTAAACTGCCACGATGACGCTGATACCTTCCAGATTGTCTGTGGGCACTTGAAGAATTCACTGAACAGAAATGTCAGTTTCATATCGGTCAAAGAAAAGAAATACGGGAATTCGGATATCGATTTTAAGAAATACCAGAAAGAGCTGAGTTTTTCTCTCTCACGCGGTCTTCAAGTCGGATACAAGGAAAACATGTTCTCAACTATCCCCTATGAGATATTCCCCGTCAAAAACGAAGGACAGGACTATGGAGTCATCGTCATCGATATCAAAGATGACATACCTTTGACAGACGAAGAGACTAAGTTTGTCGACAATACTCTGGCTCACCTTCTAGTCATCATGGAAAGAGAAGTCGCTATCCGCCGTCAGGAAAGCACTAAGGTCCTGATGGAGAAAGAAAAACTTAAGAATCAGCTTCTTCGAGGTCTTTCCCATGACTTGAAGACACCTTTGACATCAATACAGGGCGGGAGCAATCTTCTTCTTGGAAATTATGATTAGTTAACTGATGAGGAAAAGAAAGATGTCATCAAGGATATCTACAATGAATCAGTCGATTTATATACCTTTGTCGAGAACCTTCTCAAGATGACAAAGTACGATAATGCCAATCCTCTGGTCAATAAGAAAAAGGAGGTCGTCGACGACATCATCGGAGAAACCAATGAGAAAGTGAGTCTCATCAAGACCGATAAGAAAATCATCTATGAAAAACAAGATGATATTCTCATGGTCAACACGCAGAGAGAACTTCTCATTCAGGTTCTCTATAACCTCATCGACAATGCCATCAAGCACACCAAAGAAAAAACGACTATCAGAGTCAGATACTATCATCAGGATTCCAAAGTCTATTTTGAAGTAATGGATGACGGAGGAGGAATCGATCCCGCTATCAAAGATCAGATATTCATGGACTTCTATTCTCTTATCCAGAAGAGCGACCATCATCGAGATACGGGTTTAGGTCTCAGCATCTGCAAATCAATCGTCGAAGCCCATGGTGGTAAAATAGAAGGAATCAATAACGATATCGGCGGTGCCACCTTCCGTTTCTATATACCTGATTGATGAATGGAGTCCAAAAAATGAATGAAAAAATACTATTAGCCGAAGACGATCCCGCCATCATCCGTTTTCTGAACTTGGCCCTGAAGATGAACAAATACGATACCCATGTCGCCGAAAACGGAATCAAGGGAATCAATATGTTCCTCTCTGACAAACCGGACATTGTTCTTCTAGACCTTGGTCTTCCCGATATCGACGGAACCGAAGTCCTGAGTCAGATCAGACAGATGAGCAAGACCCCTGTCATCATCCTCTCTGCCCGAGACAAAGAGTCGGAGAAAGTATCCGCTTTGGATAACGGCGCTGATGACTATGTGACAAAACCCTTCAACATCCAGGAGCTGATGGCCAGAATCCGAGTCTGTCTGAGAAAGAAAGAGCCGGAAGAGAAAACAGAAAACAGTTTCTCCTATAAAGACCTGTCAGTAGACTTTGACAAAAGAAAAGTCCTTCTCAACGGAGACGAGATTCATCTTACTCCTATCGAATACAAGCTCCTTTCATTATTAGTAAGCAATCCCGGTAAAGTACTTACTCACGCCTATCTGCAGCACGAAATCTGGGGCTACCCCAGCGACGACGATTATCAGTCCCTGCGGGTCTTCATGGCTTCCATCAGAAGAAAAATTGAAAAAGACACCAATAATCCCCAGTATATTCAGACTGAAGTCGGTGTCGGATACAGATTCTTAGAAGATTGATCAGCACAAAAAAACTTGGCTTACGCAAGCCAAGTTTTTTATATAAATCCTAGATATTCTAGATAGTCGGAACGTGCTTTGTCCCATCAGCGTCTGGGTGCTCATCCATATACTTGATGATGGGATCGTAGTTCTTGTCTTTCTTTCCGGCTTTGCAGTCAGATATCTTCTTGCATTCACCAGTGACAATCGCTTCCGCCATCGCATGACAGCCAGCTCTTCCACAGGCTCCGCAATTGAAATTTGGAAGCATCTTCTCCACATCGGATATTCTCTTGTCTTCTTCGACATGAAGGAATTTTTCCGAGATGACTAAGGCGATACCTAGGACGACTCCCAGTCCCAATAAGACCAAGAAGGCGTAAAGAGCATATAAGAGATGCTGAATCATTTTTTATTCTCCTTGTTTTCCACGTCTTTGTCAAAGACAGGTTCTGTTTTCTTTTCGTCTTTCTTTCCGTTGTAATAGAGGTTCAGGTGACAGCCGTGCTGATCGCATTTAGAGCAGTTTTCTTCGCTCTGTCCCAAGTGTTCGCACCCTTTTGGCGGAGGAGTCTTCTTATATAAGACAAAGGAGACGATAAAGATGGTAAGCAGGATGACCAGAGTCAGTATCGCCAATACCCAATTTAACCAAAGAGGCATAGATTAAGATCCTATTCCCATCAGTCCCATAAAGGCCATGGCCATGATGGCTGCTGTCACAAGCGCGATAGCAACACCTCTGAAGGGTTTAGGGGAATCAGCATCTTCAAGTCTTTCTCGGATACAGGCAAAGATGAAGATGACTAAGACAAATCCCAAGGATGTTCCGATGGCGTTTGCCATCGACATGCCAAAGTTTGCCCCCATCGACTGACCTAAGGAAATGCCAGTATCGGTATTGGACTGAACAACACCTAAGACAGCGCAGTTTGTAGTGATCAAGGGAAGATAGATGCCAAAGCTCTTATAGAGTGTCGGTGAGTACTTCTTGATGAAGAGACCGACTACCTGAACCAAAGAGGCGATGACCAGAATATAAGTCAGAGTATCCATGAAGGGAATATTCAAGGGAGTCAGGATAAAGTAATAGATAGGCCAGCAGATAAGAGAAGAGAGGATGATGACAAAGGATACGGCCACACCCATTGAAACAGCGCTCTTGACTTTGTTTCCGACACCGATAAAGGAACAGATGCCGTAGAATCTGGAAAGGATGACGTTGTCAGCCAAGGTCCCAGTCAGAATCGCAAGAAGAAAAGTGACAATATAGGGAGTCATTGCAGTACTCATTTTTACTTAGCCTCCTTTACCTGATAGACAGGTTTAGGATCGTCTTCGTGAAGTTTCTTCTTCATTTCGTTTCTTAAGGCGATCTTAGCTTTGTTCTTCTTATGCTGTTCGATGGCATTGATGACAGCCAAAACCAACCCTAAGACAATAAAGCCGCCGGCAGAATTAGAGAAGAAAGACATCGAGAAATCATAACTTCCGTCAACGGCTTTCAGTATCGGAAGAGAATAGACAGGAATGAAAGTAAATACTTTTCCAATGCTAAGCATACCGGTTCCTAAGATTTCTCTGACAAGACCGATAAGACAGATAGCCAAAGTGTATCCGATGCCGTTTCCAAGTCCGTCAAGAAGAGAATCAAGGACTGAGTTCTTGTTGGCGAAGGCCTCTGCTCTTCCTAAGACGATGCAGTTGACGACTAACAATGACAGGAAGACACCTAAAGTAGAATATAGTTCAGGAAGAAAAGCGTTAGTGAACATCTTGGTTATAGTGACGAAAGTAGCGATGATAACGATATAACAGGGAGTCTCAATGACTTCGGGAATAATCTTCTTCAATAAGGAAATCAGAACATTGGAGCAGACAAGAACAAAGGTGAAGAGAAGTCCCATGCCAAAACTCGCTTCCAAAGTCTTAGTGACAGCCAAAGCGGGACAAGTACCTAAAACCGAGATGAAGAGCGGATTCTGTCTGATTATTCCGCTCACAAACGATTCTTTATGCTGTTCGCGTTTAAGTTTAATTTCGTTCGCCATTATTTTATCCTCACCAGGTAGTCAGACAAAGCCTCGTCAGCCATGCTCTTGATCAGCTTCGCACCGAAGGTAGCACCGCAGGTGACATCAGCGACAGCATTATTCTTGTCAGTGGCAGAATTATAGGGAGAAATATAATTGTCCTGCAGAGTCTGACCATAAGTCTCTGTATTCTCAAGGATGACCATCTTACCTAAGTCTTTTTCACCCGACAGACCTAAAAGCATGGTTACTGAACCATAGGCATTCTTGCCGCTGGTCTTATAGATCAAGCCGATATCGGAAACAGAATCAGAAACAATCCATATTTTCTGAATATAGGCAAAAGTTCCGATATCTTTCTCTTCATTATAGGTATAGGAAGTTCCTTCTTTGGCAGTAAAGACTTCGGTAAGACCGTTCTTCTCTTTTTCTTTGGCATTCTGAGTGATTTTATCGGCAGTTACCATATTGGTAAGGCCGATAAGGAGAGCGGCAATGCCGGCAATAAGTCCCAAAGTAAGAGAGACCCGGACATATTTTTTAACAGTGTCATTCATCTGAATACCTCCACACAGAGAGCCCAGACCAAACAAAGAAGAGCGAGAACAACGATAAGAGACAAAGCCAGAATGTTCTTCCAGGTGTAGGCGTTAGTTGACCATTTGCGATAATCGATAACAGAAGTACAGAGGTTTCCGATGAGAATTGAGAAGGCGACACCTTCAGGAAGGGCACCGAACAATCTTATCATGACAGTGGAAACACCGAGTATGGCTCCGTATATCAATCGGCCAGGTCTGGTTATCGGACTGGTAACTGGGTCAGTCGCCATAAAGACAGCTCCAAAGAGAAGTCCTCCTGATAAAAACTCATAGCCTAAGAAATTGAAGACTCCGATTTCAGGCTGCTTGGCGTGGATGATAATACCGGCAAAGAGCATCAATAAAGAGAAAGTCCCCAGATAAGAAACGACAATTCTGAAATCAATAGTATGTCTGATAATAAGATAAATAAGACCGACAATGATACAGACCTTGCAAGTCTCTCCGATCATGCCGGGAATTCGGCCTAGGAAAAGATCAAGCAGAGAATAATCGCCGATGTTGAATACTAAGGCCTTGCTGCTTTCGATAATCGTGGTGCTATTAGCTAAAGGCGTAGCGCCGGCCGTGACATCATAGTAACCAGTCGAGGTCGGATGATTGTATTTGGAGCCGAAGCAAAGCTCAGAGAATACCATTCCGACAGCTGCCGGATTGAAGATATTCTTGCCTGTTCCTCCAAATACCAGCTTTCCGATGATCTCACCAAACAAGGCTCCGGTGACAACCACAAAATAAATCAATCCTTCAGGATTGGTGGAAGCGGGTAGAATCAGGGCATAAATCAAAGCGCTGACTAACGGAACCAGGAAGCTGTTTATTCCATAGCCTTTGATAGAATGTTCCCATTTCTCCTTGATGGTATGTTTCTCACCATCATAGGGGATACGGTTTTTAATCAATATGAAGACAAATTCACAAAGTTCCATCGTCGCCACTGAGAGAAGGATATTTCTCAAGGCAGCAAGCTTATAGACAACTAGACTGAAGACGATGACTGGCAAAAGAGCGATGATGACATCGACCATCATCCTGGCCAGCGAGTCTTTTCTTCTTAAGTGCGGTGCGCTTTCTTTTATGATGTTCATTTTAATTTAGCTATGACTTTCGCCCTTCTTATATAGTCAGTAACCGGAATCTTACTCGTACAGACATAAGTGCAAAGACCGCATTCGATACATTTGAGAGGATTTAGTTCTTTGATTTTTTCCTTGTTGACTGGCATGCTTCTCATCGTCTCCATAATGGATATCGGTTCAAGTCCGGTGGGACAGGAGAGAACACAGCTTCCGCAGCGGATGCAGGGTTCTTCCTTATATTCCTTATGGTTGAGAACAATCACTGAGGTGACAGTCTTAGTGATAATGCAATCATCACTGGGAAGAGAAGCACCCATCATAGGACCGCCGAGAATAAAGGACTTGTCTATTTCCGGGTCTTTGTATCCTCCGCATCTTTCAATGATTGATTTAATAGGCGTTCCGATACGGACAACAAAGTTGGAAGGATGTTTAATTCCGTTTCCTGTAACGGATATTCGTCTTTCATAAACAGGAAGATTGTATTTGATTGCATAGTATATTCCAATGACTGTCGAGACATTGAAATTGATTATTCCATAAGCTGAAGGCAAAGTCCCGGTCTTGACATCGATACCAGTCGCACTCTTGATCATGGAGATTTCCCAGCCCTGTGGATAGAAATTTCCGACCGGGCAGATGGTGATTCCCGAACCTTCATAACGGCTGAGGAGTTCGCCGTAGACTTCTCTCAGTTCATGATACTTTTTCTTGACGCAGATTTTTGCGTCTTTACATCCGAAAGCCTGCTGAATCAGCTTGATGCCTTCAATCAGATCTTCTGGACTTTCAAGCATCAGTCTCTTATCAGCTGTGATATAAGGTTCGCACTCGATACCGTTGATGAGGATAGTTTTAATGGGAGCTTTAGTCTGGAACTTGATATAGGTTGGGAAAGAAGATCCGCCTAAGCCGACACTGGCACAGTTTTTAATGATTTCAGTCATCTCATCTTTTGTAAGCTTGGCTATCTCCTCATCAGATCTCTCCTTGACAAAAGGATCCATCGTATCCTTGAAGTCATTCTTGATCTTGATGAAGTTGACCAGTTTTCCGCTTCGGTGATAGTGTTTTTCATATCCGACAAAGATGCCGGAACAGGAGGCGTGGATAGGCTGATCGAAAAAGGCAGCATGTCTGATGCCGATTGGCTGGCATAGATTCACATGATCCCCTTCTTTGATGAAAATCTCACTCTTGGGACAGCGGGCATTGTCAGTAGCCAGATATAGATATTCCGGTACTGGGGCCTTTATTGTCGGAAGTTCCCCTAACAATCGCATCGTATCTTCAATGTGTGTAGCTTTTTTAATCATGTTGTTTTATTCTTGTATCAGTGTTTTTATTATAGCAAAGTATCTAATCAATAATGACATTATTTTGCTCAATTTTGTTTTTGAAGTCGGCTTTTGAGCGCTCACTGCGCATAATCCCCTTCTAGCACGACAATTCTAAACTTTTTTTGCTCATTTGTCTAAAAATCCGCTCTTATTTGGATACCAAAAGAAATAATTGTTTTTATCTATTCTGGGTTTATATATACATTTTACCTATTTTTATATCTATATATTCTTAATCTTACCTGTGTTAGAATACGTAGTTATGAATGACACAGTGAATTCTGACCATTTAAAAATACCCAAAAAGAAGTTCCATCTGATACAGCCATTGATGTTTGTCATCATTTCTTTTCTGTTAGTCATTTTGATCGGCTCCATCTTATTGGTTCTGCCTATCTCTTCTAGCGACATATCTACTCATCTTCATTATATCGATGCCTTGTTCTTATCCGTGTCTGCAGTCTGCGTCACCGGTCTTTCGACTATCGCCTCAATTGGAGATACTCTTTCAGTTTTCGGAAAGATAGTTATCTGCCTGCTTATTCAAATCGGCGGCTTAGGATTAGTGACCATTGTTTCCTTTATCATGGTCGCCTCAGGAAGAAGACTGGATTTATTTACAGCCAGTGTCGTCAAAGAATCGCTTAGTCAGTCGGGTTATTCAGAACTGAGGACTCTTTTAAAGCACATAATCATCATCACCATCGTCATGGAGACTTTCGGAGCGGGAACGAATCTGATAGTCTTTGCTTCCGATTATCCTTTCTGGGAGGCTTTGGGAATATCGATATTCCATTCCGTCTCTTCCTTTAACAATGCCGGCTTTGATATCATCGGCTCTACTTCGATGATCGCCTATAAAGATAATATTCTTCTCAATCTCAACACCTGCTTCCTCATTCTCTGCGGTGGCTTAGGATTTTTAGTCTACGAAGATGTCTTCCTCTCAAGAAGATGGCATAAGTTCTCGATTCAGACCCGAATAGTCCTGATAACAAACGGAATACTGATCATACTTTCCTTCTTCCTAGTCAAAATTTTGCAGGGTGATTCCATCACCTGGCTTCAGGCCTTCTTCTATTCCGTCAACTTGAGAACGGCCGGTTTCACTACTTTTGATGTCGGAAATACCATCACTTCTTCCAATGTCATCCTCTCTGCTTTGCTGATGTTCATAGGCGGTTCCCCTCTATCGACATCCGGTGGCATCAAAACTACTACTTTCTTCATAATACTTGCCTCTATCGGTTCTCTCTTCACTGGAAAACAGCCGATTGTCTATAAGAGAGAATTGAGCAAAGGCTGTATCAGAAAGGCCTTGATCTTATTCATAATCGCCTTACTCGGTGTCTTCTTAGGTATCTTCTTCATTTCCATCAATGAAGGAAACAAATTCACATTCACTCAGATGTTCTATGAATGCTTCTCCGCCTTTGGAACAGTGGGCACTTCTTTTGGAATTACCCCTTACCTATCGACTGGTAGTAAAATAGTGCTATGTACGTTAATGTTCTTTGGCCGAGTTGAACCGATGACTTTAATTTCATCCGTCAGCGAATCCATGAATCGGGAAGAAAAATTACATTACGCTAATATAGAAGCTGACGTAATTGTCGGCTAGGAGGAAATATGACAAACAGCAATGAAAAGAAAACTTTCGTCGTAATTGGTCTTGGTCAATTNNCCTTTCCAAACTTGTTCTCTGCCTATTGATGTTCTTTGGCAGACTGGGACCTGTTACAATATTAGCTGTCTGGAAGCCGTTCTTTAAACACAAAGGCGATGATATATTTTATCTAGAGACAGATATATCCGTCGGTTAAAGGAGTAACAATCATGAAAAAACTTATTGTCGTAATCGGTTTAGGACGATTTGGTCTTGGTCTTGTCAACGCTTTTTCTGATAAAGATGTCGATATCATCGCCATTGACCGTGACAAGAACAATGTCGCCAAAGTCGGCTATATCATCGAAAATGCCGTCTGCTGTGACTCGACTAACGCTGACGCTCTTCTAGAGGCCGGTGTCGGTGAAGCTGACAATGCCATCATCGCCTTTGGTCAGGATACTCAGGCCAATCTGGCAACGACGATTCTTACAGCCGTCGCCTTAAAGAAGATCGGCGTCAAGAGAATCACCTGCCGAATCGATGACTTCGTCTATGAAGACTTAGTCAAGAGATTAGGCGTTGACGCCATCATCTCGCCTTTTGATTTGGCTTCGGAATCCTTAGCTATGAGAATGAGTGCCGACAATGTCATGGACTACTTCAAAATAGCTGATGGCTACAACGTCTATGAGCTGAATCTTCCCAAAGAGACAAAGCCTCTCACTTTGAGCGAATTGAGTGCACCTAGTCGCTTCGGAGTGAATATCATTCTCATCTCCAGACAGGGAAAGACCTTCCTTCCCACCAAGGACTATAAGCTGATGCCGGATGACCACATCTTTACCTTTGGCAAAGAAAAAGGCATCTATCAGTTGGAATCCTTCCTGACTAGCGGAGACGACAAGTAAACTGCGGCCCATTGAAAAATGGGCTTTTTTCATATCTCGTCTGTTTCTTTTTGATATGATAAAAGAAAGTATAGGAGCCTTGAATATGGACTACACTCTAGAAGAAAGATGTGACCTTATCGAAAAAAGCTGTCTTGAGTCAGCGGATAAGAATCCGATTACCCTCTTCATCAAAATAGCCAACCGTGACTTTGTCCGTATCCACGGACCTGAACACCATGTTCTCGATGGCGCCTGTATCCTCACTGCCTATAAAAATAGCGGCGGTGACATCAATCTGAAAGAAGGCCTTGACCATATAGAAAAAGAAGGCCTGAGAATGCCGGGAGGCATCTGCGGATATTGGGGATTCTGCGGTTCCACCTCTTCAGTCGGCGTTGCCTTGTCCTTCATTGAAAAGACCGGTCCTTTGACTAAAGACGGCTCCTGGGGAGAACACCTTTTATATTCAGCTGAGGCTTTGAAGAGATTAGGTGAATTAAAAGGACCTCGCTGCTGCAAAAGAGACGCCTACATCAGTATCATAACCGGTGTCGACTTCATCAATTCGCATTATGATATAAAGATTGACAAGACAATTCCTGTCTGCGGTTTCTATATGAAAAACGAGCAGTGCCTCAATGAGCAATGCCCGTTCAATCCTAAGACTGTCAGAAAAGACATCCAGTATTAATCCAGACTGATAGCTCCGGTTATCAAGTCCTTATGACACCTGACAATACCTAAGCAGAAATCGGTATAGAACCCGATTCCGTGCTTTTGTATTTCGACTTCTCCTTTAGATGCCACTAGACGGAATCTCTGCTGATTCATCGCGGTGGGAGCTAAAAGACAGGCTTCTGCTATTTCGTCTAGATGCTCTGGTTTCTCACCCTTTACGATAAGCATCTTTTTTAAGTCGCGGCTCTTATGGGCAAAGCCTGAAGTTTTTCCGTAGCCAAAACCAATTGAACACTGGATCTTTTCACCTTTGGCTTTTGCGGTTTTGTTCTTGATGATTCCTTTTTGATAAGACATGGCGACAAAGCAGGAATTGAGACCTTTTTCCTGTATTTTAAGGGCGATTAGTTCACCGACGTATCCTGAGATAACTGGATCTTTTCCGACGATGACAACTATATTAGTGCACCCTGAGAAAGAACCGTAATCTATGGTAGCATTCTTAAAAGCATCTTTTTCATCAAAGAAGACCTGTACATGTGTACCATACTTCTTGTTGAGACTGTCGATATAAGAAGCCAGCCTTGATTTCTTATCCTCTTCGATAGGCTTTGAGAGATACTGACGGACAGCGTGTCTTTCCTTCATAAGTTCTAATAATTCCATGTTAGTTTCCTTTCATCTATATCTATTGCTAATATATCACTTAGAAGACTAGACATAAACATCCCTCAATCAAAAGAAATGGCTTTTGACAGGCAAAACAAGTATTCTTATTAAAAGAGGCTTTTTATGAAAAAAATAAACATATACCCGATAAGATCAGACTTGCATGACAAAGAGAGTATTTCACTTTCTTCAAGTACGCTCATCAAAGACTTGGAAAGACTCTCAGGATATAAATTCAATCAGGTAGGTTTGAAAGAACTTTATGACGCTGACTTATCATTGATCTTAGTTCAGACTGGAGGTTCGGAAAACAAATTCAAAGAACAGTTTTCTTCTTTTAAGCCTCCTTATATATTCCTGACTTACGGAAGTGAAAATTCCCTGGCTTCCTCTCTGGAGATACTGACCTATATAAGACAGCAGGGCGAAAAAGGAGAAATACTTCACGGAGAAGAGGACTATATCGTCTCCAGAATCAATTCACTTCTTGATAGGGATGAAAAAGCAGACTCCTATGACCGTTTAGGCGTCATCGGAAAACCTTCTGACTGGCTGATTTCTTCTTCTGTCGACTATAAGAAAGCTCTGCAGGTCTTTCGGGTTGAATTAGTCGATTTGCCGATAAGAGAACTGATCGATCAGTACAAAAAAGAAACTGACATCGTCAAAGAAGGTACTTTCAAAGCTGATTTTGATCAAGAAGAATTGAATAAGGCCTATCGGATATATACAGCCCTCAAAGAAATAATATCCGCTAATAACCTCAAAGGACTGACCATCCGCTGTTTTGATCTGCTATCGACTGTCCACACTACTTCCTGTCTGGCTCTCAGTCTCTTAAACAGAGAAGGGATAATCGGTTCCTGTGAAGGCGATGTTCCTTCAATGCTGACTGCCTACATCATCCAAAAAGTCATCCGTGAATCAGCCTTTCAGGCTAATCCCGCCTACATCGACAAGAAAGAGAATTCCATTCTTCCTTCTCATTGCACTTTGCCTCTTGATATGGCTGATTCCTATGTCTTCGACACTCATTTTGAATCCGGGATCGGATTAGGAATCCATGCCGACATGAAAAAAGGACCAGTCACTATCTTGAAGATTTCCTCTGACTTAAAGGAATTTTTCTGTTCAGAAGGAAAGCTGACTATGAACTATTACCGTAAGAATCTCTGCCGTACACAGATAGAAGTCATACTCGATGATGATGTCTCCTACTTCTTACGTAATCCTTTAGGGAACCATCATCTTCTTTGTTATGGAAGACATAAAAAAGAACTCTCTTCTTATCTCACTTCCTTAGGTTTAATCGAAATCGAGTAGTTTCTGTCGTTTTTTAAAGGAAATTAACTATTTTTGGTTTGTTATTCTCACTTAAATAAACTAAACTAGTACTATCATTATGAAAAAAGCTTTATTCTTTGATTTAGACGGAACTTTATGGAATGCCCTGACTCCTTTATGTGAGAGTTGGAATAAGGCCATGGAAGAACATGGTCTCAAATATCGTTTTGATTTGAAGAGCATGACCTCCTATATGGGTCTCACCCCCGCTGAAACGGTACCTCTGGCTTTTAAAGATGTCGATTTTAAAACCGGACTTGATTATTTCAATATCTGTCTAGAAGCTGAAATAGGATATTTAAAAGATCATCCCGGTTTTCTTTATCCTCACGAAGAAGAAGTAATCAGACGCATTTCCTCTATATATCCTATATATATAATATCCAACAGCGGAAAAGGCTATGTTGAGAATTATCTCAACAGCTGCCATATGGGCAAGTATTTCCGGGGACATCTCTGTGTCGGAGATACCGGTCTAGTCAAATCAGACAACATCATTTATCTTAAGAAGAAAGAAAACATCGATAGAGTCATATATATCGGCGATACCAAGAAAGATCTTGACGAAAGCAGAAAGGCCGGAGTCGATTTTATCCATGCCAGTTACGGCTTTGGAAAGATTGACGAAAAGATTCCCGCCATCTCTTCTCTCTCTGATCTTGAAAAAGAAGTAGAAACCGTCTTCAGCCTGTAATCTTTACTTCTTCCTGACAATGTTTTTCCAGTTATTAACCAGCAGTGAACTGCTGAGTAATAAAATCAAAACGAAAGGCATTTATCATGGAAGACAAAAATGCAAAGCCGACCGAGACCGTCAGCCAGAACGAGACGTCTAAGCCCTTTAAGCTCAACTATAAAAGGACCTTCATCATCGGATTCGCCTTCTTCGGAATTCTTTTGCTGTGGCAGGTCTATGATTCCTGGTGTCCGACATTCCTCACTGAGTTATTTGCGCAGAGCCTAGGTTCAGATTCGAAAGAAGAAGTTCAGTATCTAGTCGGCATCATCATGGCTCTTGATAACCTGGCAGCCCTGATAATGCTCCCGATCTTCGGTCATTTATCGGATAAGACCCACACAAAGATCGGAAAGAGAATGCCTTTCATTCTGATTGGCACCTTGGGCTGTGCTATAACCTTCCCCTTCATTCCCGTCTTCTTCCATTATCATCAGTTAGTCGGAACCATCATCATGATGGCTATCGTCATCTTCTTCGCCATGATGTATCGTAACCCGGCTGTCGCCTTGATGCCTGATATAACTCCAAAGCCCTTAAGAAGCAAAGCAAACGGAATCATCAATATCATGGGATATGTCGGCGGTGCCTGCGCGACTGTCTTAGGAATGATCTTTGTCTTATCGACTTACTTAGGAACAGATTCTAATAATTGGATCAATCAGACCGGAAATATCTGGCTGATTGAAGCTCCCTTCCTGTTAGGTGCCGTTTTGATGGTCATCTCCGCCTTAGTTCTCTTCTTCTCCATCAACGAAAACAAGGTCGAGAAGGAGATGGAGCCGGAGATGAAACGCGGCGAACTTCAGGCCGCTGTCAGCGATGTCGTCGATGACGACAAGCCGATGACTAAATCAAACCGCACTATGCTCTTCCTGATTCTGGGAGCTGAATTCTTCTGGTTCATGGCCGATAACGGCATTGGAACCTTTATGGG
>DHDT01000056.1:26995-27408 GCA_002399505.1 Caryophanales bacterium UBA4869
AACGGCATTGGAACCTTTATGGGAAACTACACTATCTACTATCTTCACGCTAAAACCAGTGCCCTAAGCATCAATACCATAGTCGGCGGTGTCGGAAGTGTGATAGGATTCTTGGTAGGTGGAATTCTCGCTGGGAAGATCGGCAGAAAATGGACTATCTTCTCTGGCTTAGGCTTATCGGCAATCGCTTTGTCTATCTGGCTCATTCTCTCTTATGCAATACCTGTCAGTGTTCCAGCCGATGGTGCCTATAACGCCTTCCCTATCTACATCTATGTCCTCTGGGCCATTAAGGGATTCGGTATGTCCTTAGTCCACGTCAATTCCTTCCCGATGGTTGTCGAACTCTGTTCAAGCAAGAAAATCGGAAAGTTCACCGGCTATTACTACGCTTCTTCCATGTTGGCTCAGAC
>DHDT01000056.1:27532-27781 GCA_002399505.1 Caryophanales bacterium UBA4869
GCTTCTTCCATGTTGGCTCAGACCATCACTCCCTGTCTCTTAGGTCTTTTAATCCTCTTGCCTTCTTTCGGTTTCAGAGAACTGCCGGTCTATGCCTTAGTCTGTGCCGTAATCAGTATCGTCATCTTCGCCTTCGTCAAGAGTATCAGCAATAAGAAAACGACTTTCAAGAAAGGTCTGGAAGCCTTAGATTCAGGAGACTAAATAAATGAACAAAGAAAAAGTAATCAACAGTCTTAATCCGTTATT
>DHDT01000056.1:27853-28640 GCA_002399505.1 Caryophanales bacterium UBA4869
ATCCGTTATTGTTAGAAGGCATTGCCCATCGCGGATACCACGACAAAGACAATACTGAAAATGGTCTTAATGCCTTCAAAAGAGCAAAAGACCACGGCTTTGCCTTAGAGCTTGATGTTCATCTTACAAAAGATGACCGTCTTATTGTCTGCCATGACTCGGAATTGAAGAGAACAACCGGAAAAGAAGGAATCATCGAAGAACTGACAGTAGATGAAATCAAGAAAAACTATCGTCTTTTAGACGGAGAGGAAGTTCCCACCTTCCAGGAAGTTCTGACTCTGATCAACGAAGAAGTACCGATAGTCGTTGAACTCAAGGTCTATCACAAAAACTATAAGCCTCTTAGCAAGAGACTCAAAATCGAACTGATGAATGTCAAGGATAAAAAGAACTTCATGATCATCTCTTTCGATCCCCGCGCTCTTCTACCCTTCAATCATTCTGGTTTCATCCGTTCGCTCCTTGTTGCCAAATCAGATGACTACACTTATATATTCCGTCACTTCTTCGAATCGGTCGATCTGGAACACGTTCTCCTAGAAGAAAAGAGAATCCAGAAGTATCATAAAAAACATCTGGTCAACGTCTGGACCATTGAAAAAGAAGAAGTGCTTGATAAGGTTCTTCCCTATGTCGATACCGTCACTTTCCAGCATTTAGACTGCGATGTAGTAAGAAAAAAACTCTTACAGTCCAAATAATGGCAAAAGCTATCTAAACTAACCGAAATAAGATATAATTTCCGAAGGAGAAAAAATCAAATGAAACGTTTAGAAGGAAAAGT
>DHDT01000056.1:28790-33639 GCA_002399505.1 Caryophanales bacterium UBA4869
GAAGAGACTGCTAAGCTTTTTGCCAAAGAAGGCTGCAAAGTCGTCATCTGTGCCAGACGTGTCGAAGCCTTAAAGAAGGCTGAAGATGCCATCAAGGCCTTAGGCGGAGAAGTCTTATCTCTTCCTACCGATATCTCCAAGAAAGAAGATGTCGAGAATCTCTTCAAGACCGCTGTCGAACACTTTGGAAAGGTTGACATCCTCGTCAACAATGCCGGTGTTCTCGATTCCAATCTCAATGCCATCAACCAGTATACTGACGAAGATTATGTCAGAGTCAGCACCATCAACGAACAGGGCACCATGTCCTGCATCCGCGAAGTACTGAAGAATATGATGCCTAACAATCAAGGCTCCATCATCAACGTCGCTTCCGTCGCCGGTGTCTATGGCTGCGGCGGTGCTGTCTATTCCGCAACTAAAGGCGCAATCATCGCCGTCACCAAGCATACGGCCATGAGATTCACAGGAACCGGAATCAGATGTAATGCCGTCTGCCCTGGTACCATCATCACTCCGATGACTACCACCCTTGATCAGAAGTCCCTTGATATGGGAATGATGGGTGCCATGATGAAACATGCCGATATCGCCCACGCTTCACCCTGCATGCCTACCGATGTCGCCAATGTCCTTCTCTTCCTGGCCTCTGATGAATCCCGCTGCATCAACGGTCAGGCCATCGTCACCGACTTCGGTGCCGATCTCTAATCAGTTTCGTAAATGACTCTAACCCCGGTTTTGAAACAAACCGGGGTTTTCATTTCTCCCTAAGCATATTGCTTTACTTGTTTATGGCGTTTAACTATAGTAATCATAAAGAGGGGTTACCGATTATTGTTCACTTCTTCTGCCAGGAAGTTGTTAACTTGTTCTTTAACAATTTTTTTGTTTTCCATAAAAAATGGAAAGAAAGGATGTCCGTATGGAAGAATTCAGAAACATCATCATCGGTTTTGGAAAAGCCGGTAAGACCCTTGCTGCCTTTTTAGCCAAAAAAGGAGAGAAGACTGTGCTAGTCGAAAAAGACAATCAAATGTATGGCGGTACCTGCATCAACGTAGCCTGTATTCCTTCCAAAGCCCTCGAAACGGCTGCTCGCCTTTCTAAAAGCATCGGCGGAGATTTTGAAAAGCAGAGTCTTTTCTATATAAACGCCATTCAGGAGAAAAAGAACCTCACTTCTCAGCTGAGAAAGAAAAACTATGAGATGGTCGTCAATTCCGGAGCCTCAGTCATTGACGGAGAAGCTTCCTTCATCGATAAAAACACCATTCAGATCAAAAAGACTGACGGAACTGTTGAAAATGTAAGAGGAGAAAGAATCTTCATCAATACCGGAAGCCGTCCTTTCCTTCCTCCCATTCCCGGTCTTAAGGAAAGCCATTTTGTCTATACCAGTGAAAGCCTGATGAATCTTTCCATCCTTCCTAAAAGACTGTTAGTCTTAGGAGGCGGATATATCGGCCTGGAGTTTGCCTCTTACTATAACAATTTCGGAAGCGAAGTGACTGTTCTGCAAGACGGCGAAACATTCATACCTAAAGAAGACAGAGAAATAGCTGACGAAGTCGAAGCTTCCTTCAAAGAGAGAGGAATAACTCTTCTCAAGGGAGTCAAGACCAAAGAAGTAAAAGACTTAGACGGCTTTTTACAGGTGACAATCGAAAAAGACGGAAAAGAAGAGACTCTGGAAGCAGAAGCTCTTTTAGTGGCAACGGGAAGAAGACCTAATATCGAAGGCCTTCATCTTGAAAATGCCAAGGTAGAAGTATCAGATCATAACAACATTGTCACGGATATTCATAAAAAGACCAATGTCGACAATATCTTTGCCATGGGCGATGTGACAGGCGGCTTCCAATTCACCTATATATCATTAGATGATTTCCGTATCGTCAAAGACTATCTCTACGGAAAAGGAGAAAGAACCACTGAAAACAGAGGTGCCATTCCTTATACGGTCTTTGTCGATCCGACTCTTTCAAGAGTCGGCTTATCGGAAGAGGAAGCTATCAAAAAAGGCTATGATATCGGTGTCTGTCGCTTAAAGGTCAACACTATCCCCAAAGCCAAAGTCCTCAAATCACAGGTAGGTCTTTTGAAAGCCATCATCGACAAGAAGACTGATCTGATCTTAGGTGTTCATCTCTTTGCAGTCGAATCTCAGGAGATGATCAACCTGGCAAAGCTGGCTATCGATCAGAATATCCCCTACACTGTCTTACGAGATGATATCTATAATCATCCTACGATGACTGAAGCCTATAACGACCTCTTCAAGAACGTCCAGTAATCAGATTAATTCACTTTAAAACTGCACTTTCCTTAAGTGCAGTTTTTTTGATGAAAAAGAATAATTATAGATGCATTTCTAATTCCCATAATATAAGATGTTAATTAAAAAAGCTGAATGACAATGGACTTGCATTCAGCTTTTAATTCAGTTTACTTACAAAAGCAAATCGCTTCAGATCAGTTATCTGAGCGACTGAATCCGTTCTTCATATGGCAGCTGTTAAGATAGAGAACTTTATCTAAGGCCTTATCTGTTTCCCGTCTTGCCATTTTAGACAAAGCGTTGTTTGCTTCCTCGATGTTCTTATCGTATTCCTTATTCTCAAGCATCTTAGCATCATACTCCTCGAGGAGCTGATGGCTGTAGTTGCTGACCGCATTCTGATATCTTTCAATCTCCATGCCGATGATATTGAAGTGAGGATCGGCTAAGGAGCCTAAAAGACGGCTAGCCCAATAGAAACTGTCAGTTGTCACTTGTAAGGTAGTTGCTGAGAAATAAGAAGGAATCGACTTGGCATTCGTATAGAAAGGAACAATGGCATTGAAGGTATTGGATCCAAAGCAGACCCATTCAACGGCGGCCATCTCCTTAGGAAGATCGTTTCTGATCTGATTGATTGTCATACAGCTAGTACGGCTGATTCCGATAGGACGGAACTTTCCCTTATCGGGATTAGTCTGGTCCTTAGAATAAGGATCATAAGCTGTACCCTGGAAATGAGAAGAGAGTATATACTTGATATCTTCGACCGTGATCTTTCTTTCCGGGATTTCACTCCAGGGAATATCGTCATCCATAGGCTTATAGTCAGCATCAGGTCCATCATAGTAATAAGTATGAGGATTGAAATATCTGAGCATAAACCAGGCGCGGGGAGTATTGTAGACATGATCAGAGTCATCGTGGCTTCCAAAAGCAAGGCGAGGAGAGAAAGAACCATCAAGACCTAAGTCAAGATGATGTTTTTCGACGAGCTCCTTAAGACTTTCGGAGCAGAGATTCTCATTCTTTTCGCCATAAGCATCTTTAAAATCAAATTCATCCAAACCGAACTGGTTAGGCATCATGACATACTTTTCGTCGGGAACTCTCTTGGCAATCCAGTTATGACCGCCGATAGTTTCCAGCCACCAGATTTCGTCTTTGTCAGAAAAAGCGATTCCGTTTTCTTCATAGGTGCCATATTTCTCAAGAAGAGCGCCTAAACGGAGTACTCCCTCTCTAGCTGAATGGATATAGGGAAGAACAATGACGACTAGGTCTTCTTCACCGATACCGCCGATCTTCTCTTTTTCTTTTCCGTTCTTCTTGACGTATTTGACTAAAGGATCTGCACCTAAGACACGGGGATTAGAAGTGATAGTCTCAGTAGCAGTCATACTGACATTGTCAGCATTGATTCCGGTAGCCGCCCAGATTCCGTCCTTCTTATCTACCATCGGACAGGAAGTATAGCTTAGGGGATTGTCGGGAAGTTCTATCTCAACATGAGAGAGAACAGACTTATAATGTCGAGGCTGATCATTAGGGGCAACGACTAAGAAATTCTCAGCGCTGAATATTCCACTGGGAGAGTCATTGTTTCTGGCAATCATCGTCGAACCGTCATAACTAGCTTTCTTACCGACCAATATTGTTGTACAGGCCATAATTAAAGCCTCCTTTACACACACGTGTTTATTCTAGCATATAGAAAAAGAAGAGGGTGTCTTTTACTTCCTTTAGAAATTCTGTCAAATAGAAAATAAGCAAAAAAAGTTCATAATTTAGAAAGCTTTAATACAGATGTTTAGTTTCTCTGCTTTTTTATAAGATTTCAGCCTCTTTCTATCCTTATTTATATTTCTTTCCCGAATCAGTCTCTTTTTGCATGTTACAATAAAGCAGTGAACAAAAGCAAACGATCTTCTATGAATACAGCTTTAAAAAGAAACGGAGAAACCAAATAATATGAAAATTGCCATCACCGGCGGATCGACTATCGACCTTTCAGAAGAGCTGAAGAGAGAATTTGATATTCACGTTGTTCCCTTCACTCTGGTCATGGGCGACAAAGAAGCACCAGACGGAACAGTGAAAGGGGAAGACCTATTCGCCTATACTGCAAAGACTCATAAACTCGCTCATACTTCAGCTGTCAATCAGGCACAGTTTGTGAAGTTCTTCGGTGATTTAAGAAAAGAATATGATGCCGTCATTCACTTCACCATCTCCAAAGATATGTCGGGAGCCTACAACAATGCCGCCATTGTCGCTAAAACCATGGACAATGTCTATGTCGTCGACACTAGGTCTCTGTCAACTGGCATCGCTCTTCCAGCCATCTATGCCAGAAAACTGGCAACAGCTGGCTATAATCCTGAAGAGATCGTCAAAATGGTAGAGAAGAGAATACCCTATATTCAGGCAAGTTTTGGTATCGAAGCTGTCGACTACCTCTATAAAGGTGGACGCTGCAGCGGAGTAGCTGCCTTAGGCGCCAATCTTCTCAAACTCCGTCCTCAGATCATCGTTAAAGACGGTAAGATGATTCCCGGGCGCAAGTTT
>DHDT01000056.1:33748-34062 GCA_002399505.1 Caryophanales bacterium UBA4869
CGCAAGTTCCACGGCAAGATGTCTAAGTGGACAGCTGAATATGTCAGAGAAACACTGAAAGACTTTGACAATCCCGATAAGGAGACTGTCTTCATCACCTATAGCAGCGCTCCAGAGGATATCGTCAGCACAATAAGAGATACACTGAAAAAAGAAGGATTCGAAAACATCTACAACACTAAAGCCGGCGGAACCGTTGCCTGTCACTGCGGTCCTGGAACTCTGGGTGTTCTCTACTTCAATGACGGTCCTCATAAGATCACTGAAAAGAAATAAAAAACAGAAAAACAGTCTGCTTCGCGGCAGACTGTTTT
>DHDT01000056.1:34178-38477 GCA_002399505.1 Caryophanales bacterium UBA4869
GTGTTTTCAGTTATTTTTATTTGCAGGCCTACTTATCCAGTCTCTCAGCTTTCGAGAACCCTTCATAGGTGGTTCTGATAAGACGGGTTATTTCTCTGGCCAGAACATCGGGGGCGACATCAGCGTCTTTCTTAAGCCACTGACTGATTATTCCTAAAGAACCCGTGATTGAATAAGTGAAGATAGTCTCCAGGCTTTCTGTATTCATCAAAGGATTTAGCTCCTTATAGTCCTGAATGAACTTATTCTTCACAAAGATGATTATTCTATTTGCCAGAGAACTGGCCTCAATGTTGCTGAAGATGATCTTAAACCAGGTTTTATTCAGAAAGACGTAATAGATGATGTCTTTGAAGAAGCCGTCATCAAAGGCGTAGACCTTATTTGAAGACACTCTTTTGATGATTTCATCAAAATAGCGGTCTTCAATAGTCTGATAGACATCATAGATATCGACAAACTGATTATAGAAAGTGCCTCGGGAAACATTGGCCTTACTGGTCAGTTCCTTAACGGTTATTTCTTTGATGCTCTTTTTTGAGAGAATCTCGATAAAGGCGTTTTCAATCAGGGACTGAGTATACATCGAACGGACATCGGTCTTTTTGTCTGTGGTCATTTTGTGCTCCTTTTGACACTGAATCATGGAATTGTCTAATAGTTTGACAAGTCTATAGATATTGTCAGTAATGAAAAGAACAGTTTGAATATATAATACAAATGTAACACCAGTTAGACACGGTGTCGAACAATTGAAAGATGCGTTCATATGAACAATATCGTTGATGCCTTCAGAGTAAGTAAAGAATATGGAACGGGGTCAGCAAAGACCCTGGCTTTGAAAGATGCTTCTTTCTTTATCGAAGAAGGCTCCTTCACTGTCATCTTAGGACCTAGCGGAGCCGGTAAGACCACCCTGCTTAATCTTTTAGGCGGTATGGACAGATTGACTTCCGGACACTTAAGGGTCGGCAACACCGACTTAGCTTCTTTACAAGATTCTAAACTGACTGATTATCGCAGAAGAGATGTCGGCTTTGTCTTTCAGTTCTATAATCTGATGCCTAATCTTACCGCCAAGGAGAATGTCGAATTGGCCGTTGAAGTAACTAAAAACGCCTTTGATCCAGAAGAGACTTTAAAGCAGGTCGGACTGGAAAAGAGAGAGAATTTCTTCCCCAGTCAGCTTTCAGGCGGAGAACAGCAAAGAGTATCCATTGCCAGAGCCATTGCCAAGAATCCCAAGCTCCTTCTCTGTGATGAACCGACAGGTGCATTAGACTATGAGACTGGTAAAACCGTCTTGAAACTATTAGATGATTACTCAAAAAACAATCATAAGACTGTCATCATCGTCACTCATAACGCAGCTATCAGAGAAATTGCCGATCATGTCATCCCCATCAGAAACGGTATGATTGTAGCTGATGAACACAATGACAATAAGAAAAAGATCGAGGAGATCTCCTGGTAATGAAAGCCTACTTTAAAACAGTCATCAAGACCTTTACCGGACATTTCTCGCGTTTTATCGCCTTAGTATTGATTATCTTGATTGGAATCAGTTTCGTAACCGGAGTCGGAGGAATAACTCCTAAAGTGGAAAACTCCATCAACGAATATCTGACTCTTCAAAATGTACCGGACATCATACTCAAGAGCAAAAAAGACACTGGCTTCACAAGTGACGAGAGGCAGGAGATAGACGACCTTTCTTTCATAAAGGAAACTGAGATTCTGACTTGCTTTGATACAAAAATCGATGATGAGGAATCAAGGATCTATTCCTATCCTTTTGATTCAGATATCAACAATCTGAAACTGTTGGAAGGCGAGTTCCCGGATTCATATGACGAGATAGCTGTTGAGCAGGAGTCTTCTAAGATACTCAAAAGAAATATCGGAGAAACCGTCACTTATTCAGGAATAGAATTTAAAATCACCGGCATCGTCTCTAACCCTCTGCTCTTTTCAAAACAGGGAGAACAGTCGATGAATAACGAAGATGAGAGTCTCTCTCTCATCTTATATCTGAATAAAGACAAATCCATTCTTCCTCTTCCCAATACTGATATCTATGTCGTTCTTGATAAAAAGAAATCCTCTAATCGATACAGCAAAGAGTATCAGGATTATGTCAGCTCAAAGATAAAAGTCATTCAGGAAAAAGAAAACTTCAAAGAGGAGAACGTCGCTTCTTTGTCCTTAGAGGAAAATCAGAGTTTTGCCATCTCTGAAAACGTTGGAAACAAAGTCAATGTCATCGCCGCTCTTTTCCCGGCTTTCTTCATCACCGTCGTCGCCCTTGTAGTCTTGACTACAATGACAAGACTTATTGACGAAGACAGAAAACTGATAGCCTGTTATCGTTCTTTAGGATATTCAAAGCATAAAATCAGACTTAAATACGTTCTCTTTGCTCTCATAAGTTCAATTATCGGTATTGCAGGAGGCCTGCTTTTAGGAAGTTATGTCATACCTTCTGTCATCTATCCGGCTTTCAGCAATGTCTTCTTTTTGCCAAGTGTGACTTCTTCGATGAATTTCTTCATTGGTGTCATCTCTTCGATTGCCATGTTTGTTTCGACAGTTCTTGTCACAGTCATCGTCATCAGCAAGTCTTTAACGGAAACACCTGCCACTCTTCTCCTTCCCAAAGCCCCCAAGGCGGGAAAAGTCATCCTGCTTGAGAAAGCCGGCTTTATCTGGAAGAGACTGAAATTCAAATACAAATCGGCCATCAGGAACATCTTCCGCTATAAAGGAAGACTCTGGATGATCGTCCTTTCCGTCATGGGATCAACTGCCTTAGTGATGGCTGGCTTTTGTATCTATGATTCTTCGAGTTCGGTTCTGGAGATAGACGGAATAAAAGTCGACCTCACTAGCACCTTACAGCCTATCTCTTTATTGGTGATAATCTTTGCCATGCTTTTATCCATATTGGTCCTCTATAATCTGACCAATATGAATATCGGCGAAAGAGAAAGAGAAATAGCCACTTTGAAAGTGCTAGGCTACCATGACTTAGAAGTAGATGCCTATATTTTCAGAGAGATCTTAGTCATGTCTCTTTTCGGAATAATCTTAGGTATTCCTCTGGGAACCGGGCTTTTGGTATTCATCTTCAATTATCTGGAATTCGGAGGCATTGAAAACGTTCATTGGTACTCATATATATATATACTTTCATTCTGGCATTATTGTTCATTGCCGTCGTCGATCTTTTCCTTATTCCTAAAATCAAAAAGATCGATATGAACGACTCTCTTAAATCAGTAGAATAAAAAACGTTGTCTTTTATATGTGAAAACATAATATGCATACTCTTTTTTCAACTATGTTTTTTTCTATAGAAAGCGTTTACAAATATTTAGAATGCCTTATGATAGTCATTTTTCAAATATGTGCTGAAAAATATTTTACATGAAAAATTAGATTGCGTTTATAACATTCCTATAAGAAAGCCATGAACTATTTCTATCAAAAGTTCAATGCTAAGAAAGGTAATCACAAATCATGCGAAACGGAAAGAATGTTATTGCAGTTGGTCTTTTGGCATTAGGTCTGACACTGACAGGCTGCGGGGACGTCACAAAGGCTTCTCATACTACAGCAGGAACAAGCTCTGATTTGACAACAAATGATGCTACCTCCTCACAGGGAACTTCATCAATCAGCAGCGCCGAGATAGTATCATCTGATTCCAGCAAAGAATCATCATCTGTTGCTCCTAATCCTCTTACTCTTGCTGAAGCTATCGCTGCCGGAAAGGCAGCCTCCGCTAAGGTAAAGAGCGGAACTGTCACCAAAAATGCAGATACTGATAATGTCGAAACTTATAAATATGAATTCGGCACTGATAAATATGGAACTTTCATCCGTCTCGACAATAAAGATCAGTGGACTGACACTACTGATTATTACGGAAGAAACAAGGCCGGTGAGCCAATCGGAATCGAGATAGATCACCTTAATGACGATGCTGTCTCAGCCACGTTGGATGAACCGACAGAAGATATGATCATGGGATATAATTTCTTCCCCGTCAATGATAGCTATGAAAACTATTATTACGGACCGGAAGACCTCATAACAAAGCTTTATGCCTTAGGCACTTCCACTACTGATGCCAAGGTTCAGGATTTCAAGGGTGATTACAAGGATTCCAAATATACTTTCTCCTTCGGTTTCCTCCTTTCAGAATTCACTTTTTTTGTCGATTCCTTTGAATTCACCTTGGGAACTGACAATATCTTTGATACTATGACTTTCAAAATTGAGAATTACAGCAACTCC
>DHDT01000056.1:38609-40086 GCA_002399505.1 Caryophanales bacterium UBA4869
CAATTTCATCATCGATGATGAAACCGGAGACGCCGTTTTAAATGAAGAAGCTGTTCCAGACGGCAAAGACATCTATAGCATAGCCCAGGTCTACGGAACCAGAGATCTAGCTAACCCCTATGACATCGAAAACTATTATTTCACCAGCTTTGATTTAGAAAATGACAGCGAAAAGATAGTTGCCGATAAGTCCACACTCAGTATTAATATCGGATATGAAGGAGCTGTAAATCTCGGTATCGCCAATCCTCTTCCGGCAACAGCTTCAACTAACTTCGATTCGCTTAAGACCAAAGTATATAACAGTGAAAATGAGGAAGTGGAAGGAGAAATATCAGCCACCTACAACAATTTTAACAAAAAATTAAACATTTCCGCCAATACAGCTGGTACCTATACTCTTAAAATTTTGACTAAGAATGTCACCAAGACTTTAACTATAGTTGCCAAGAATCCTGATCCTGAAAGCATCTTAGTCATGACATATGAAGATACCGGAAATATCAGCACAGACACAGGCAAAGAAGCCTATGATTCAACGATTGTCTACACCGAATACACTTCCTATGTCGGATTACCGGTCAATTTCTCTGCTTCGGTAAGTCCTTATGATGCTAATCAGGAAGTGACGTTCACAGGAACCGACCCCGAATCGAAAGCCGTCACCTTCACTGGCTCAACAATCAATACTGGCATAATCGATGTTGCTACGAGTGCTTTCACCCCAGAAGCCATCGGTGATTACACCATCATTGCTACAAGCAATGTCAGCGCTGACGTCAAGACGACCTTCACTCTCCACGTCGAAGCAACACCCACTGCCAAAACTTTCCTCAACAAAGACTATGTCGACATGAACAAGAAATACAAGATGGCTTTCAAAGCCTCTGAAGTCACCGATAATACTGGCACTGTGGAAATGACAATCAATGCCACTAAGGAAGTCAGCACTTACACCTATGCCTATACACCGGATACAAGAGCTATCACACTTACAAATACTTCCGGAACTGATCAGGCTCCGAAGATTACCATCTCTCCTGTCTTCAAGCTTACTTTAGGACTGGGTATCGATTCTTATGTTCTCTTTGAGAGAACACCAGCCGTTCTCGCCAGTGGTTCCTGGGTATACTCAGATACTACAACCGGATATGAATACAACTTCACTTTCAGCTTAGATGGCGGTCTTAACATTTCCAGGAATAATTACAGTGCATACGAATATCTATATGGTGAATGTTCGTTCAAATTAGCCTATGACACCACTGCCGACAAATACTATGTGACCTTTGCCAAGACTGGAAATACCGGTACCGATTTAGACAATATCATCGACTTCACTGATAAGACCTCTTATTTTGCTTCTGATTTCTCCGCCTTCAATTTCAAGGAAAAAGGTGCTTCAGACTATAAGATCTTCTCTTTTTCCGCTGAATAATCTTAAATGTCCCAAGATTAAATAATAGTTTCCCAATCT
>DHDT01000020.1:0-207 GCA_002399505.1 Caryophanales bacterium UBA4869
CGTTGGGAAACTATTAATTAAATACGCGATTAACTCTGGCCGTGTTTCTTTGAATAGTTCAAATACTGCATATGTTTTAAATGAAACCAATTTTTCCAAGTTAGATAAAACCAACACAAATCAATACCTTAAAAATGGTGGTGTTATTGCGGTAACTGATAATTCAGTTAATAGTTCCCTCTTGAAAGAAAAAATAGATACTAATGT
>DHDT01000020.1:339-888 GCA_002399505.1 Caryophanales bacterium UBA4869
TTTGATTATTCTTTTGATGATACTCAAAAAGGTTTCTATGTTTACAACAATGGGACTGAAAACGTGACCATCAATGTCTCTGCCGGTCTTCTCGAAACTGAAACAGATAAAAATAATGATGGAATTTATGAAACTGATGATGACTCTACAAAAAATGATTTTAAAGTTAACAAAGACGTCTTAATAAATGCAATGATCGAATCTGCTTTAGCCAACAAATACAAGTTTATTGATAGTGAAATCATATCGCGGATAGTCAATCATGGGAGTGGAGAAAAAAGCGAAGACACATCAGGAAAAACAATTGCTTTTGCTTTTATGGAAAATTATTTGTTTTTGGAACCTGAGCACAGGGATTTTCTTTGTAGTTACACTATAGGAACATCTGTTGTGGATGTAATGAAAATAAAGGATTCCAATTCAGTAAAGCATGGAATTTATGATATATCTAGTGTATTCACTATGGATGCAGAACCAGATTATGCTATTACAGATTATAGTGTTCGCATGAAATCAACAAGCAAAATCATTGATGCTTCTTATTTGAAT
>DHDT01000020.1:1004-1183 GCA_002399505.1 Caryophanales bacterium UBA4869
TCTTATTTGAATACGGATACATCCACCTCTGTCTCTTTAGGAGGATCAATTGGATTTGAAGGAAAGGAACTTACCGGTTCTTTAAGTGGTGGTACTTCATATACTTACACACCTGATTCACAGGTAATTATAAACAACTTGTCAGCTGGCAATCTAAAATATTGGGAATCGGATGTAAT
>DHDT01000020.1:1293-2019 GCA_002399505.1 Caryophanales bacterium UBA4869
TCGGATGTAATTGATGAACAACTAAATGCTAGCAAAAAATTGCAGCCGGCAATTAGGGTTCTTAATTCGAATGATGAAATAAACACAGATGAATTCTCACGTGTGGAAGAATTTAAAATAATAGACAATGGGTGGTGCGTATTCAAAAAGCGATACTGCCTGATGAACCAATATCGTAAAGAGTTAAAAGTATCTTTTAATCCTGATGGAACATTCTCACAAAGCACTATTATTGGATAGTCACTTAAAGGTTTCTAGCAAAACATACTATTTTATTAGGTTGTTATTATACTTTTAAGATTAAAGCTTCATTTTGAACAAGCATTTTTTGTAGAGGTTTTTTTCCTATTTTCTATATCTTTTTATATATGATATAAGAACCAAACCATTACTCCATTTGACGATGCAAGACTACAGTTATCTTCTTTTTGCGTGAAAATTCGCCTCGTACATCTGCATCAATTTGAAATCAATCCATGGCATTTACCTTCGAAGTGATAATCCAGATAAGCTCTATTATGAGAACCTCGAAAAGAAATACGAGTCTGCTTTAGGCCTATTTGATATACGGGGATAGATGGAAAGTAAGGTTGACAACTCTAAGATAATAAATTTCTGTTTTCTTTCCTAAGGAAACTCAATGGCCTTAGTCTTTGCGAAGGTGAGTCCATCGACCTCATATCATCCATAATTTGTAGTTATATGAAAAGGGGGGTTCATATAACA
>DHDT01000020.1:2153-2767 GCA_002399505.1 Caryophanales bacterium UBA4869
ATAACATCAGCTATATTAATAATATACATTCAGCAAATTACTAATGTTACTTAGGAACATAAAAACAGGAATCTGGATTAAGCAACAAATGGGTAAAAACCATCCAAACTGAAAACAATGAGGTGACCGTATTACTCTGCATGTAGCGTATATTTTAGAACCTATATTTAATTCAGTTCCTCATACAGCTTCTTGTTGATGTCGACAATCGTCTCTTTGTCAATCTTCAGCTCTTCTCGGTCAAAAGTATATAGTCCGTTATATTCAGTCTCGCAGTCAGAAAGCTGAGTATAGACTAAAAGACATAAGCCGTTCTTTTTTATCTGAGGAAGGAGCTTATTGAGATAAAGGTCAATAAATTTCTTTTTCAAGACTTCTTTAGACTTGGTTTTTCCGTGTCCGAAAAAACCAGGGAAATAAGAATGACTGTTTATCTTATATCCTAAACCGCCCATCTCTGAAATAGCAAAACAGCGTTTTTTCTTATCCTTTCTCTTCATAGAGGGGAAAGAATAAGTATGAATGGAATGGAAATCAGAGTCAGCGTCATACCAGCCGCTGGCCGTATCGTAAAGATGAAGGCTGTCTTTTTCTTTCAGTTCATGATAGATGCG
>DHDT01000020.1:2889-13550 GCA_002399505.1 Caryophanales bacterium UBA4869
GTTCAAACTCTCCCCATCCTTCGTTGAAGATAGTATAGATGAGAATAGAAGGATAGTTGTTAAGATAAGGAAGATACTGACTTACTTCGTCTTCAAATTCCTTTCGACCATTGATGTCATCTCTCCCCACCTTTGCTTTATTAAGATGTTTTTCATCGGAAATACAGGGAAGAAGCCTTGGGAGTACAACGGATTTGAATTCATATTCTTCACCGCCGCAGGGGAAATCCTGAATCAGAATCATTCCTTCCCGGTCAGCATAATAATAAAAGAGAGGATTCTCGATCTTGATATGAACACGGAGCATATTGAATCCAAGTTCTTTGGCTTTCCTGATGTCGAAAAGATAATCGTCGTATGACTTGGGAGTCAGGTTACCCTGATAATAATATCCCTGGTCCAGCAAACCGGATAGGAAGATTTTTCTGTCATTCAGAAACAGTCTCTTGAATCCGTCTTCTTCTCTGATTTCTATCTTTCTCACTCCAAAATAGGAAGTGACTCGGTCATCGAAGAAAGAAAGACTGACGTCATATAGATAAGGATTGTCAGCTGACCAGGGATTAAACGAAATCAAGGGAATAGATGTTCTCTGATTTGCCTTGATCACATGTTCTTTTCCTTCGATAACCACCTTCACATCGCCATCGATATCAGTAAGAGGAAGAACATCTACTTTTTTCTTATCATAGTCAGGATAAAAGAGAACATTTCTGATGTAATGCTCGGGGACTGATTCAATCCAGACTGGCTTATAGATGCCACTTGAAGAAGAATAGAACCAGCCTGTTGGATTGAGTACCTGTTTTCCTCTTGTATGATAAGAAGAATCGGTGACATCCTGAACAACGACAGTCAGATTGAAAGAAGAAGGAAGAGTCGAGGGTATGACGACTTCAAAAGGCGTATATCCGCCCAGATGTTCATAAACTAAGGTCCGTTCAAAATAGATTTTAGCCTTCTGATCGACACCGTCAAAGTGAAGAATTAGCTTTCCTCTGTTGAATCCTTCCGGTATTTTGATAACCCGGTGATAGAAGATATATTCATCCGGTTCCAAAAGATGATTGACACCGCTTAAAGGAGATTCGACAGCATAAGGAACCATCGCTCTTTGAAGATACCTGTTTGGAAAGGACTCATCTTTCTTGATTTCGATATCATAAGCACCATTAAGGCAGATATTGGAATCTCTTTTAAGATTAGGACGGGGATAGTCATTCAGAGGAACAGAATCAGAGTCGACTTTAATTTCTTTCTTATTCGGATAGAGATAACCGTTATTGAGCATGTTCATCAGTTCCTTTCTTCAGTTCTTTGAAATAGAAATAGAGCGGAATCAGAGTCAGAAACACCAAGGCAAAAGCCATCAGATAGCCAAAGGAAGAAGGAAGGTTAGACACAACACCGTAATCCCCCATATGAGGTTTTCCGTATACGCCGTTAAAGGCATCGCCGATAAAGGGCCCGATACACATAGGAAGAGCAACGACAAAGAGCATTCTCACCCCCATGAATGAGCCTTCTCTTCCTTTAGGTATATATTCTCGGACTAAGGCATTGATGACAGTTGGAACTCCGACAAAGCCTAAGATCATCAAAAGACAGGCGATGGCGCCATAGACCATTCTCATAGTATCAGAAGCGATAGTGGGAATAAAGAACATGAGCAGAAGACCTAAGGCAAATACCATCAGCGAAGGAATGATCATCTTATTCCTTCCGACTTTGTCGGAGAGGAATCCAAAGACGACAGAAAGAGCCGATCCGCCAATCAGGGCAATAGCCATGACGATAGCGAAAGGAGTCAAAAACGAGCTTCCCGAATTGGCAATAGAACAGGAATACTCGATATAAGTCATCAAGTAGGGGAAGTAGACCTGGCAGGCAGTCGAGAAGATGAAATAGACTAAAAGAATAAGATACAGTTTCTTATTGGTCTTGACAGTCTTAGGCTTAAAACCGTCAACTAATAATTTGACATAGGTTTCGCTGTTTGTCTTCTCCTTCTCCTTAGGAAGAAGGAAGAAACTCAATATGCCGACTAAGAAGACCAAGCCTCCGATGATATAAAAGAAGATATCCCAGCGATATCCGTTATCCTTAGTAGTCAGTCCGTTAAGACCGACAAAGATGAAAAGCATCGAAACCAAAGGAAGAATACCTAAGACGCCTTCCACCTTCGAACGGTTGGAATCGTCAGTGTGACTCGTGACATAGGAATTGAAAGAGGCATCATTGGCAGTCGAACCAAAATAGGTCATCAGACAGTCAATGACAACCACCATCACTGCAGCTGTGAATGCACTCATGCTGATTTTGATGATGTCATTATCGGAATTGACATTGAGAAGACCAAATGAGGCCGTGGCAATACCCCAAACCGAATAGCCGACCGATATGAAAAGCTTCTTATGACCGATTCGATCGGTCAGGGCTCCCATGAAGATAGTCGTTAGCATCGCGACGATGGCAGAACAGGCAGTCGTTATTGCAATCATCAGCGAATAGTTGAATCCTATGCCGGTCTTGTCAGTGAAATTGAGATAGGTGATATAAGTATTCAGATACATATTCTCCACCGACCAGGCAAACTGACCTGCCAATCCGATGATGATGAAAACCATCCACATCCTAAGCGGAATTCCGCTCTTCTTCTCTGTAGTCTTTTCTATATCCATAAAACCGCTTCCTTTATAATGTCTATTTTATGACAAACTAAAAGAACAAGCGATATATAAACGAAAATTAGCAAAAGAAATGCCCTCATTTCGAGGGCATTTCATCATTTACGCTGTCTTAACAGGAGTACTTATATCAGTTTTGAGGGAAATCTTCTCTTCGGGCGGTTCGCCTTTATAGAGAACCTTAAGAAGAATAGGTGTCAGGAAACTGGAAATAAGAATGAGTATCAAGGTGAAGGGCATGATCTGAGAAGAAACTAATCCGGCTTCCACGCCCTTTTGGGCACAGACTATCAAGACTTCAGCTCGGGCCATCATGCCAATGCCGATACGAAGACTGTCCTTAAACTTGAATTTAGACATCATAGCACCAGCTCCTGCACCGAGAACCTTCCCCGCCAGTCCCACTACTACCCAGACTAAGCCAAAGCCTAAGAAAGCCAAAAAGGAACTGTCAAACTTAGTCTGATACATCTCCATGGCAATGCTGGCGAAAAAGACTGGCGCAAAGATATAGTTGTTGGTAGTTTCAGCCCGGTGATCGATATAATCGGCCGGAGTTGTTCCGGCAAAGATAAGACCCATCAAGTAGGCGCCGGTGATATCGGCAATATTGAAGAACTCGGCCAGATATGACCATAAGAAACAGAAACCCAAGGAGAGAATAGTAATACGGATATGATGAGGATATTTGTTTCCGAGGAAGTTGAAGAACTTCTTTAGAACAATTCCTAAGACAAAAGTCAAAGCGAAGAAGATAAGCATGAAAAGGACAATCAGGAAGATATTCAAGGCGGCATTAGTTGAACCGGTGGCATTCATAATCATGGAGACAAAGTCTTCGCCGCCCCCAGTCTGATTGCCGTTAGCCAAAGAAATAACAAGTGAAAGCAAGATGATGCCGATGATATCATCGAGGATAGCAGCACTGACTAAGGCAGTACCGACTCGAGAATCCAATCTGCCCAGTTCTTTTAAAGTGGCAACTGTAATAGAAACGGAAGTTGCGGACAAAATAACGCCATAATAGATATCAGAATAAATAGGATTGATTCCCTTTTCAGTCATTGCCTTATAGAAATCAGTATCCAGTTCGCCAAAGGTTCTGAATAAGAAAGCGACCAAGAAACCTAAGGCCAAAGGAATCAGAACACCTAAAGAGGTGATGACAACAGAGGCTACACCTTCCGCCTTCACCTTCTTGATATCAGTCTCGACACCCGCTGTGAAAAGAATCAGCACGACGCCGATCTTGGCAAAATAGCTGAGTCCGATCATCGTGTTGGAAGTCAGGACTGTTTGGTTCGGTATGAATCCAATAGCTCCGACAACTAGGCCGGAGATCAAAAATCCGACAACCTGAGGAAGATGGGCTTTGTTGAGTAAGAGAGAGAAGACTTTGGCAAAGATAAGAATAAGACCTAACGGCAGCAGAAGCTTGAATGGCTCCAGGTTTTCTGAAGTCGAAGGAAAGCTAGTCAAAAAATCAAGTAACATATAAGAGACGTCCTCCTGTAACAATCATTATAATAGGATTGTATAAAACTTATACTCAGTCTTAATGAAAGCGGTTTGAACGTCAAAACAGACCATCAGGTAACTTATGAAAAGAATCAATATCAAGATAGAATCCTACTCCTTAAGCATCATCATTCCGGAAAATGCCGACCAAAAAACTATCTTTTATCTAAACGGGTATGACGGAACAGAAAATCTCATTCCTTTTCTTTCTGCTTTCGGATATCCGTCGGTCTTAATCGGAAACAACGATTATGAAAAAGACTTCTCTCCTTATCCTCACGCTCCAGTCTTCAAGGGCGGACATGAGTTTGAAGGCAAGGCAGCTTACTACTTGAAGACACTGACTGAAAAGATAATCCCCAAGGCTGAAAGCTATCTTTCCAATAAGCCGGAGAAAAGAGGAATAATCGGTTATTCATTAGCCGGTCTTTTCTCAATCTATTCTTTATACAACACCGATCAGTTCAGTCTCTTCGGGTCAGTTTCCGGTTCTCTTTGGTATCCGGATTTCATCTCCTATCTAAAGCAAAATAAAGCAAAGACCAAACCCGATCTCATCTACCTGTCTTTAGGAGACAGAGAAAGCCAGACTAAAAACCCTTTTCTTTCCAAAGCCGCTATTAAAACAGAAACGGCAAAAGCAGTCCTTGAAGAAGAAGGACCGGTTTTCTTTGAGTATAACGAGGGAGGTCATTTCATCGACTTTGATAAGAGGATAATGAAATGCCTTATTTATCTAGCAGACAGCTTAATATAGAAGAAGAAACTAGAGGGCTTTAAGGCTAGTTTCCGGATAATCAGTGACATACTTACTTGTTGTTCCGTTATAACTGCCGCCGCCTTCCATATTGCCGAATCTCTTGCCCCAGCCATTTTCATAATTGAGGTATTCTTCAAAATCGTTATAGTGATTATAGGTATAGAAAACATGACGTTCATCGCTTGATGATATCCGGTTTCCGTTCCGATAAAGTCTTGTATAAACAAGTCTTGAAACACCGCGGTTTATCTTTTTGCCGTTATTATAGACTCCGCTTCCATAAACATAGCTTTCCGTACATCCGGTTGTGCCGATATCAAGTTCGTAGTATTTCTTAGTCCCGTTGTTTTTTCCAGAATAAGCATCAGGAAGCTCAGGCTCATAGACATAATCTGTAGTATCATCACTGAAATAAGAATGATTGACACGAAGATACTTACCCCAGGGCTCTGAAGAAATACCAGTAGTGTTGTCTTTGTCTTCATCATAATTTGCCGGTATATCTCCAAAGGCATAGACATAACTGGCCACTTCTTCTAAAGTGACATATGCTCCGCCTTTATAGATCGTATAGGCAGCAGTGCCATTTGCATCAATTACCGTATAGCTTTTTCCGCCGTCTCCATATCGGGAAGTGGTATTGCGGACAAAGAGGTTATTTTCCATAGGTCTCGAGGAAGAGATAGTGGCTTTATATTTCTGGTCGGAGATAGAACCCGACATGAAATTATGATTTGTACGGTAAATGGCATCCTGGAGAGAGGATGCTCTATTGTAGTTTTTATAAAACGCCGCAGATGTCATGTTTTCATAAGGGTCTTTATCTAAGGAAGGAACAGATGAAGACGAAGAAGACGAAGAAGAAGAAGAAGAAGAAACGGAGGAGGAAATTGCATCGCTTGTTTTACTGGAATCAAGAGAAGAATCAGAAGAATCAGAAGAATCAGTAACGGAAGAAGGGAGAGAAGAACTATTTTCTGTACTGTCACTTAAGGAACTGCTCACATTAAAGCCACAGCTTGAAAGAGAAAGAAATACGACAGACGCTAAAATAGCAAGAAATTTAATGCTTTTCATGTTTAAACATTTTATCAGTTTATCTGAAGAAATTAAACAAATATCCTATTTCCGTGTTATTTTTTCGTTGTAAATAACATTGATCTCAGCAACGCTTTTCTTTTTAGAAGTCACATTATAGCTAGTCTCATCGACTTTTGTCACCATGCCGATATTATTCATATAAGCGACTTCATCGACATAGCCTTCCTCATCGTCAGACTTGAAACCGAAATTATCGAGAGTATAGACAAAGACATCGTCTTCTACTTTCATATAATCATAGTATTTGATCTTGGATTTAAAGAAATCAGCATAATAAAGACCGCCCGTATATAAGTTTTCGGTGACAGTCGTATAGAAAACCTTTTTGCTCTCCTCGATGATCTGGTCTTTAGTATAGAGAACCCGGGAAGAATAGGTTTTGATATCACCTTTTTTATCAGCGTTTTCATAGCCTTCCTGATAAAGTTCATAGGAAAAAGCCAAGTCGGCCTTTGAATATACGGTATAGGCAGTGGCCTTAGTGACATAGAGATGACTATTGGCATCTTGCGTAATCAAGTCACCGGTCATCTTCATCTCCGTATAGTTATAGTAGTCGCCCATATCGTTGCGGTCGACATTGATAGTAGTCAGATAAGTCCCATACACTTTTTCGTCTTTTGTCCCGATTATCGAATTGGTCCAGGTCGCAGAAATAGTCTTGACAGAAGAAAGAGCCTGCTTTAAAGAGCAGGCTGAAAGATAATCAGTTATTTCCGAAGGAGCGTTGATAGTGTTAGCGCAGGAAGAAAGAAGAAACAACGAAAAGAATAATGCTTTGCTGTTTTTCATGCCGAATAAGTGTAGGTAGATAAGATATCGACAGTTATGGACTGACTGTCATCGGGAGTAGAACAGTTGGTGACTTTTTCAGTCTTCAAAAGTCCGTTTGATCCATAGACCAACTTAATATCAAAACGAGAATAGACTTCTGCTGAGGCAGCAACATCGGGATTGTTTTTATCGGTGTAGACATTGTAGAATTTCAAAAATTTGGAAACGCCGTTGATGAAGAAGACTAAGTCATCGCCATCCTTTTCAAATTCCATCTTATGGATTTTGTCATCGCCGCTTTCAAGACGGCTGATCAGACGATTATAAGAATAGGCAGTAGTGTCGGCATTTTCGTCAACATCAGCAGATGGATAGAAGTTGTCAGCAGTCAAAACCATTGGAGTTCTAATCATATAGCTTCTATTAGTAGCCGTGTTAGTCACTCCATACTTTGGTATCGAAGAAGTTGATTTTGGTTCAAAGCCGGTAAAAGACGAGACGTGTCCTTCTACCTTGACATCATACTTTGTCTCGGTAAAGGCCGTGAGGGAAGAGACGGCTTCTTTGGCTTCGTTGAGTTCAGTTACACTGTCGACTCCCTGGCAGGAAGCGAGAAAAAGAAGAGGAAGGATAAAAATTGAAAGTTTATGATTCTTCATGATCTCCTCCTTAATACAATCTGATATTCATACCGGTCTCCGTAATACGGGAACGGGCGATATCAAAATCCAATCCTAAGGTCTTGCCATCAGGGATCTTTTCATTGGTCTTGATGAACAGACACTGTTCATCTCCGTTGTCATCCTTATAGGTGGCTCGGACAAAATAGGTATTGTCTCCATAATCGAGGGTCTTGTTGACTATGACTGAAAAGGAATTGCTCTTAGCTGACAAAGTATAAGCATCATGAGGGATTTCGATCAGGAATTCCTTTGAGAAGACACGGGTTCCTAAACCCTGAATCAGTTTGTTGGAGATGATATCAGTGGCCATCGAATAGTAGTCACCGGGTAATTTGAAGAAAAAGACTAATCCGGCACGCTTAACGGCATCAGCCTTCTGCTTTTGAAGGAGACTGAGCTTTCTATCATGTTCTTTTGTCAGGACCTTCAAAGGATTGACGATAGTCTGGTATTCGTTCTTCTTATCAGATATTTCCTTTCGGTAGAGTTCAACTTGTCTTCTCGTACCTGATTTGAGAGAGGATATTTCTGATTCATAATCCATGGTGACTCCGTTTATGAGATTGTTGAGTGTGTTCTCCTTATCAGTCTGGAAGTTATCTTTGAAGATATGATATTCATCGGTTCTTCTCTTGAGAGAATCCTTGTCTTTGTTGTTTTCCTTAAAAACTTTGAATTCCTGTTCTTCGTTGTTCTTCTTATCGGCAAAGAGAGAGTCGTTCTTCGCTTTGAGGTCTTTCTTGGTATTAAGGAAAGAAGTCTTCTTTTCAGAAAGTTCCTTCTTGGTCTTCGCCTTCAATTCTTTGATGGCAGTCAGATTGTTTTCGCAAATAGTCTGATATTCCTCTAAGGCTTTGGTACCGACTGCATTCTTATCGGCGTTGGATATTTCAAGTTTTTTCTTATCAAAGTCTTGGTTTTCCAAAAGAATCTGAGCATCCATGAACTGGATGGCAGAGGCGATCTTGTCATCACGGAACTTCACATATTCAGGATCATTGTCTTTGGCAATGACAGTCTGATAATTGAAGAAAGTTCCTTTGAAGCTGTCGATTTCCGAGATAGGAGAAAGAATAGTGTTCTTATCAAAGACCAAAGTCATCTTCGTGAAATCAATTCCGAGACTGATGTTCTCACCGGGCTTATAAGGAGAAGGGGCAACCATAAAGAAAGTACGGTCAGAGGAAGAAAGATGAACGAGATTAGTAGTTCCGATAACCTCAGTCTTGATGACAGTGGCCTTTATTCCTTCTTTTCCGATTAAGAAACCATCGGTGGGAATACGAAGATCAGCATCTTTGATATCGCCGGTGCTTAAAGCCGGAGGAAGAATGATGTCAGATTGCAAGAACTTCAGATGATTGTCTTCGACCTGGCAGGTAAAGGAGTTATAGGAAGGAATACGGGGAACGACAGTATCTTCGCTCTTGTCATCAAAGAAATAGGCAAAATCCATATCAAATGAAACAGAAATAATATCACCGGGTTTGATGCCGTCAACCGCCATCACCTTGATGACAATAGTTCCCACTCCGTCAGAGGCGATAGAATCGGAATCAAGATTGACATTTCCGTAAATAAGGCAATCGGCTCCCAATTCCTCAAAGTGGGAGACTCTTACTTTGACAGTCGAAGTATCCAAAGACGTGGCTAGAAGAATATGTTCGCAGCGGATACCCATAGTGATATCGTGTTTTCCATCTAAGAACTGAGGCAGAACCTTGACAAGCTGATTGAAGGGAACGGTGAGTTTCTCGCCGTTTTCCTTCATAGAGACAATGACTGAGTCTGCTTTCTTCAATAAAGTACAGTGGAAGAAGTTCATCTGCGGAGTTCCGATGAATCCGGCGACAAACTTATTGGACGGATAATCATAGAGGTTCTTAGGAGTATCGACCTGCTGTATGCGACCGCCCTTCATGACAACAACTCTATCACCTAAGGTCATAGCTTCAATCTGATCGTGAGTGACGTAGATAAAAGTAGTCTTCAGTTTCTGATGAAGCTTGGCGATTTCGGTTCTCATCTGAGTACGGAGCTTGGCATCAAGGTTGCTTAAAGGCTCATCGAGAAGCATGACTTTAGGATTTCTCAAGATGGAACGTCCTAAGGCAACACGCTGTCTTTGACCGCCGGACATATTCTTTGGACGTCTGTCAAGATAATCCTTGATTCCTAAGATATCAGCAGCCCAAAGGACCTTTTCCTGAATTTCATCATCTGGGACATGGCGGAGCTTGAGACCGAAAGCCATGTTTTCATAGACAGTCATATGAGGATAAAGCGCATAGTTTTGGAAAACCATGGCGATATCACGGTCTTTAGGTTCAACATCATTGACAATCTGATTGTCGATATAGAGTTCACCGGCGGTGATATCCTCAAGACCGGCGATCATTCTCAAGGTTGTGGACTTTCCGCAGCCGGAAGGACCGACAAAAACGACGAACTCGCCGTCCTTGATATCCAAAGAGATATCGTTGACAGCTTTGGTTCCGTTAGGATAGACCTTGTAAATGTGTTCTAGTTTAAGACTTGCCATAATGTATAGCTCCTTTATCCGTTATGCTAAGACCGCCATCGAGAAAGGCGGGATAGTAACTTTCTTATCGGCATTCATAACCTTTTTGGGGGTCGACTCTAAGACAGCTTTGACTTCATAGTCACAGGAAGAATAATCATATGTCCCATCTTCAGTATTTGAGAAGTTGATCACAATCTTGATTTTCTTTCCCTTATATTCCTTATTGATAGAAAGAAGAGGCAGAGAATTACCGCTCACCGACTTATTCAGTATATCAGTATCATCTGAGTCGAGAACCTGACCCCGGCTGACTTCAGGAAGGGAGTTGCGAATGAGGTTGGCTTTTCTGACGTAATTAAGTAGAGAGGAAGGATCACTTAACTGAGTGAGACTGTCTTTATAGTATTCAACTTGCGGATAAGCAGACTTAGGATCGTTGCATTCCATAGAATGAGTAGAATCATCCCAGTAATAATGAGTGCGGTAGTTAGCATCATTAGAAGGTGAATTTTCCGAGCTTGACATACCTATCTCATCGCCGTAATAAGTGAAAGAAGAACCGGTAGACATGGCAAGAAGACCTTGAATAAACTTAGCCGAAGTAGGGTCATTAG
>DHDT01000020.1:13659-33420 GCA_002399505.1 Caryophanales bacterium UBA4869
GTCATTAGAGGGAGGAGTTCTTCCCATATCGTGATTGCTCAGAAAGGGGGCAGGAATATAATCACCGGCCGTTTCAATCAGGGTCTTGGATCCGGAAAGATAATTTCTCTTGAAGACCGGCTCAGAATAAGAATTGAGAATATAGCTATCGCCACCTGATACCGAACCTGGGAAATAGAAGAATGAATCAGCACCGCTCTTATAATATTCAGCGATTGTCGACTGACCTTCCCAGCATTCGCCTACAAGATATCCTTTAGGATTGTTGTCCTTGACCATCTTGTTGATTCTAGTTAAGATGGCGACATTATTAGCCGTATTATGATAGGAGTAATAAGAAGTGGCATCAAGACGGAAACCATCAATCCCGATATCAGGGGCCATATAGTAGTCGATAACTGACTGTATCTTCGTATAGGTGAATTCAGAATCGAAGTTGAGTTCTGGCATCGTGGCATCGAAGTTGCATTCATAATAGAAGTCGTTGGCTCCGGCTCTAGAGTAAGCACTGATTGCATGGCTGGAAACTGCCTCATCGGCACTTGCCTTATCGGGAAAGAAAGAATAAAGGGAAGCGTAGTTTTCCTCTTCGTCAGTCAGACTAGTTCCACTAAGTTTTTTTCTATAGCTGATAGCGGCAGAAGAATACCAGGGATTGTAGATACCGGAATGATTGAAGACACCGTCCAGAATAACTTTAATGCCTAAGTCATGGGCGTCTTTGACTAATTTCTTCAAGTCATCCAAAGTACCTAAATCTTCCGCTATCGCAAAGTAGTCATCAACGTTGTAGCGATGATAAGAAGATGAAGAGAAGATCGGCATCAGCCAGATTCCGGTAAACCCGAGGTCGCGGATATAGGAAAGCTTTTTATCGACACCTATCAAGTCTCCCATGCCGTCACCGTCAGAATCCGCATAACTGGAGACGAATATCTCATAGAAATTCCGGTAGTTGTCATCTAAGGGAGAATCGACTAGATTCTCCTTTATTCCAGTGTTGACACTGGATGAAACAGAGGAAGAAGAAGAATCACTCGTCTGTTTTAGAGTGGTGTTTTCAAAACAGGATGATAGAACCAAAGGGGCTAGAAGGATTAAGGATAAACTCTTTTTCATAGATTCAGCCTTTGACGGCTCCGCCGGTAATACCTTCGACGTAGTACTTCTGCAGCCAGAAGAACAGGGCGACAATAGGAACGGAGATAAAGACACCGCCAGCACAGAAAGTATTGAAATAAGTCGATATGTACTGTATGGTAACCATAGTTCTCATACCGACAGCGACAGTCATCAAATCGATATTTCCGGCTGAGAGAATTGATCCTAACATGAAGTCTCCCCAAGGAGCAATAAAGGTGATAAGAGCTGTGTAGACGACAATCGGCTTAGATAGAGGCATGATGACTTTGAAGAAAATGGTGTTCTTGTTGGCGCCGTCGATCATGGCTGCCTCATCAAGAGAACGGGGGATAGTATCGAAGAAACCTTTGGCGATGTAATACTGCATAGCCGAACCGGCAATATAGATAAGAACAAGAGAATAGATATTTGAAGACAAGCCAACCAATTTGAGAATGAAATAGATGATCAGCATCGACAAGAAACCAGGGAACATGCCTAAGACTAAGATCAGCTTCATCAGAGGCTGTCTCAATTTGAAGCGAAGACGGGAGAAAGCATAGGAAGTGCCAAGAACCAAGACAGTTTCAATAACCATCGTGATTACGGCAATAGACAGAGTATTCAAGTACCACTTCCAGAAAGGCAATGTGTCATTGGTGAAGAGGTTGACATAATTGGCGACAGTCCAATGAGGAACACCCTCGGCATCTGAGAAAGAAGGCATGAAAGTAGTCGGCGAATACATGTCAGAGAAGGAAGCAAACAGCATATAGCAAAACGGAACTAACCAGATAATACATAAGATAGTCAGGAAAGCATAGACGAGGATATTCCTGGTTTTGAGAGCTCTTTTATGAGAACGATAATGAGCTTTAGCGTTATTCTGTACAACTTGTGTCATTACTGGAATTGCTCCTCATCTTTAACGGAATTGCTGTTGCCATAGAAAATCAGAGAGAAGAAAGCGACGATGACGAATATCAGAATGCCTAATACTGAGGCCAGACCATAATCAGGAGTGTTGCTGGCGACGGAAATTTTATAGATCCAGGTGATCAGCAAATCAGTCTGTCCTAAACCCTGACTAGTGATACTCAAAGGAACATCACCGCCCAGAGGATAAGAAGGACCGCCGGCGCTCAGAAGATAAATAACGTTGAAGTTATTGATGTTCCCGATAAACTGAGAAATCAGATAAGGTCCGGTCACAAAAAGCATATAGGGAAGAGTAATCTTGAAATACATCTTGATAGGAGAAGCTCCGTCAATCTTAGCCGACTCATATAAGTCATCAGGAATGTTCATAAGCAAACCGGTGCAGATTAACATGGTGTAGGGAATACCAATCCAAGTATTGACAAGGACGATTGTGACCTTGGCAAGGAGAGGATCAGTGAGCCATTTGATAGGAGACGATCCTATCCAGCCCCATTGTCTCAATATTCCGTTTATCAAGCCGGTATCAGCAAACATCTGGGAAACTAAAAGCAGAGAAATAAACTGAGGAACAGCGATAGTTGATATGAGTATGGTTCTCCAGAGCTTCTTCAGCTTGATGCCTTTGATGTTGATGATCATAGCCATGATCATGCCGATGAAGTAATTGGAGAAAGTAGCTAATACTGCCCAGACCAAGGTCCAGAGAAGAACCTGACTGAATATTTTAAGGAAGTTTCCGGAAGTCGCGGAAGAAGACTGAGAGAAAACAGAATTGAAATTATACATGCCAACCCAATCGAAGAGCTTATCAGGTGTCATATGATAAGAATCATAGTTGGTAAAGGCAATCAGGATCATCATGATAATCGGTATGATAGTGAAACAGGAAAGACCCAGCATAGGAATAGAAAGAAGGGTTTTATCGTAATTCTTATTTAAAACATCCTGCAAGGTCTTCTTATCAGATCCAGTCTTTCCGATATAGCCCATTCTCTGGAACTTAAGTCCCTCTTTAAGCTGGGTATACCACAGATAGACAAGAATCAGGACAAAGACGATGGTGATAATTGAATATAGAAGAATAGTAAAAGAATTATCGTAGACGGCCTGAGCGTCAATGTCCAGACCCTCACTGTCGAATATGGTGTATTTTATGACACCTGTCTGTCCTAAAGTACCTAATTTGGCAAGATTTGGAATACCGATCAAACCTAAAAATACGAAGAAGAATATTTCATATAAGAAATATAAACTTCCTCTGATTATCTGATGTCTGGTGAATAAACCAGTTCCCATAAAAAGAAAAGACAGTCTGGTGAAAACATCACCATACCTTGAAGCATCATAGATGGTTTTGACTAATCCCTGTCCTTTGTGCCAGTTAGTCCTGGCTTTCCGAGGAATGGACTGGAAGAAGTGTCCGACTTTCTTAGGGATAGAGGTAAAAAAATGTCCGATTTTGTAAAGAATTCTCTGAGGTCCGTTCAAAGATAGATATTCGAGGCTACTTTCTAAGACTGCATTATCGCTAGCCATAGAATTCCTCCTTTCTTGGGTGTTTTTGATAAAGTTCTTCTAATATTTTAATACATTCGGCAAACAGAATAAATGTAAAAAGACAAGGCAGGCTTTTTTATGAGCCTGCCTCGTCTGTTAAAGCAACGGATTACTAATCGCCGATTTTTTCAGCAGCAGTATCGAAGGCATCAAGAGCAGTCTGAATATTGGCATCAGTTGGATCAAAACTAGTAGCGGAGATGGTGGAATAGAAAGCTTCCCATGCAGTCCAGACACCAGAAGGGACAACAGTCTGAGGAACAGAATAAGAAGCCATGGCGGTAATAGCCTGAGCAGCCTGATCATTCTTTACAGTCTCAGAAGATGAAGCCTTGATTGAAAGAGGCAGATAGTTGGCAACTGCATATCTCTCTTCCTGCATTTCATCGGAAGCAAGATAAGCAGCGATATTGTATTCGATACCAGCCTTGACAGTATCAGTGCCATAACCCTTAGGATTGACACCATACATCTTGTATCCTAAGAAGTTCTTCATAGCGACTGCGTCAGTACCAGTTCCAAACTTAGGAAGAACAGTGGCTTTGAGCTTTCCTGTGCCAGCAGTCTTTTCAAAGTTGGCATAATTCCAGACACCGCTGGCGATAGCGCCATAGCCATTATCTTCTGAAGGGCCAGTCTGAGTTCCATCATTGGAAATAAAGTCGGCATTTCTGACACACTTGACGATTTCCTTAGCAGCCTTTAAGCCTTTAGCGCCATTGAAATCAGTTTTGACAGAAGAAATAGCATCACCGGTCTCATTGAGAGTGATATCCCAAGAAGCACCATAGGACATAAGAGAAGGAATACCATACCAGCCATCAGAGAACTTGTAGTTCATCTTCAGACCGGCAGTCTTGTTGGCGGCAATAAGTCCATCCATTGTCTTAGCCTGATCAGCAGAGACAAAATCAGTGTCATAATAGAGGAAGAAAGTATTGGAAGTGAAAGGATAGCCATAATAATCATCACCTAACTGACCGGCGCCGCCGACAACATCACCCATTTCAGTCTTCATAGTATTGACAAGCTTAGTAGGAACCTTAGCTAAAGCACCCTTAGCGCGAAGACCAAGAAGCTGGTCACCGGCAAAAGCATAAATATCCGGTCCTTTTGACCAATCGGTGACTTTTTCATTACCGCCGGCATCATTTTCTTCAAGAGCAAAGGTTGAAACAGTGCAATTAGTGTAGCCATTTTCATTCAGCCAGCCTAAGACCTTTAATCTGACCCAGGCTAACTGATCGTTAGGAGAACCGATGAGGAAGTTATACTTGTAAGTGGACTTATCAACACCAGTGGAAGTAGGAGTTGAAGTGGCATCACCTTTGACACTGCTAGCCGGAGTATTGGTCTTGCAGCCAGTAATAGTCATCGCAACTAAACCTAACATAGAAACTACTTTACGAATGCTTTTCATTAGTTTATTTCCCCCTTGTAAAAGCAATTTGAACATCTCTTATCGTCTATTCCATGAAACCTATATTAGTAGTGTTTCAATGAAATCAATGGAAGCAACGGCCGTATTTGAGGTTGAGCTTAAGAAGCTTAGAGGCTAAGTCGGAGGAGAGATCTTCGCGGGTGATCCTGTAAGTCCAGTTTGGTGAACCGACAGTTCCAGGAGTATTGATTCTTGAATCATTCCCCTGAATGAGGAGATCATTCATGGATTGAATGGCAACCTTAGATAGAGATGCCAGATTCAGTTCCAGAATCGCTCGGACAGAATCATCGTCTTCACCATTAGACTCATCAACTCCGAAGTGACGACAGACATTGTTAATCTCGTCCAAAGCCTCCTTTTTCTCATTGGAGGGAAGATCAGAGAGATAACCGAGAAGCGGTTTGCAGTCATGAGTGGAAGAATAGGAATAACAGCTATAAGGATAATTAGTAGGCTTATTCAGGTTTCCCTTCTCACGAGGGAAGGAGAATTCCAGAACCCGCATGTCTGAGATTCTTGTCTTATCAAGAATTTCAGTCAGACTGTCGGAATGGAAGTCGACGTCTTCGGCTATGACTCGACTCTTATCTTCGACGATAGAATCAATGACTTCCTGGCCTGGTGTCGAACACCAGATTCCATTCAGACCATTCTTTGATCCTTTAGGAAGCATGTAGTATTTCAAGTAGCCGTGGAAGTGATCTAAAGTCAAGTCGTCATAGAGAGACAAGCAGAAGCTGAGACGATCTTTGATGAAACGGTAATTGTTGTGTTTCAGATAATCATAGTTGTAAAGAGGGTTACCCCAGACCTGACCTGAAGAGAAGAAGACATCGGGTGGATACCCGGCAACGTAGTCCATCTCTTTCTTGGAGTTTAGAAGGAAGTTCCTATGGTGTTTATAGACATCGATAGAATCGTAACTGACATACATCGGCATCTCACCGATGATCTTTATGCCTTTGCTGTTGGCATAAGTCTTAAGGCTGTCCCACTGTCTTAGGAAGATGTACTGAGTCCAGAGATAGAAACTGACCTGATCGCGATGACTCTTCCGGATGTTCTGAACAAGATCAGCAGAATAATCCCGATACTTGCTTGAGAACTCATTCCAGGGTTTGTTGCCGTTCATCTCTTTGAGAGTCATGAAGACGGCATAGGCAGTGAAAGAGTTTTTCCGTAAGAAGGAGATGTATCCTCTCTGATAATCACCCTGTCCTCTCACGAAGCGAGAGAAGGCGATCTTCAGAACTCTGATTCTATTAGCGTAGATTTTCTGATAGTCGATCTTGCGAGGATCATTGCCCCAGTCGACTACACCGATGTCTTTCTTTTTAAGGAGTCCCTTATCAAGAAGATCATCGAAGTCGATGAGGTAAGGATTAAGCGCCATAGAAGCAAAACACTGATAAGGCGAATCACCGAAGGAGGTAGGTCCAAGCGGAAGAATACTCCAGCAGGAGAATCCTGAAGCAGCTAAGAAGTCGATGAAGTTCATGGCGTCTTTGCCTATAGTTCCAATGCCATAATCGCCAGGCAGGGAGAAGATAGGCAAGGCCACTCCAGATTTTTTAAATAATGTGTCCATTGCTTGAAACCGATTACATTGTAGGCTTGGTCTATTGTTTATTTCAATATAATTCGGTAACGTAATTTTTATATGTTTTAAATATTTTTCATTTGGAAAAGACCTTTATTTAAAGTTATTTTTAATAATAAGTTGTAAATATTATAATTATTTTTTTCAACACCACTTTACCATTATCCAAATATTTATTTAGATTTTTGGAACCTAAAAACAGCTATTGTTTTCAAACCGCATTTTATGTATTTTTCGCGGTTTTTGGGCTTTTTATCAATATTCTGATAGTTTTTCGCCCAAACAAAAAGAAAGCGATTTTATGAAGTCTTCTATCAGTCTCACTTTAGTCTCATTTATTTAAAAGATTTTATTGACGTTTCATTCAAAGTGTAATTCTTTGTTTCTTTTCATTGCTCTTTTATAGCGTAGACTTTCATCTGATTGCATAAAAAAGGGAGCACCTCACGGCGCTCCCTCCATATGTATTATTCAGATTGTAGTCCTATTCAACTTCGATTTCCTTGATGTTCATCTCGTTACCTTGAACGAGATGAGTATTAGGACTTTGGCAATATGGACATTCCTTGCCAAATTTTATGGTGTCGTAGGTCTTATTGCAGTCTTCACAGACAGTGATGGCCTTGACCGGTTCAATTACAAGTTTTGATCCTTTCATGATCTCACTTTTATCAGTTGCCCACTTCCACACATCTTCAAAATAGGAAGTGACGATTGTACTGACTTCACCGATTTGCAAGACGGTTTTTGTCACCTTCTTCACGTCTTTGTCCTTAGCAAAATCCTCAATTGTCTTGATTATTTCGAAGGCGACACCCAGTTCATGCATTCTTCTTTTTCTTCAGTTCTTTCTTTGCGGCTTTATGCTTCTTCTCAGAAGCCTTTTCCTCATTGGTCTTATGACCGAAAGTTACCTTGAAAGCTCTCTTAGCCATGTAAGGGAGTATAGCGCCCATCTTGTCTTCAGCCTTGTACATGTTGCTGGCATCGGGATGGACGCGGAAGAGATGAATGGCATCGAATCCGCATTTGGTCGTACAGACACCACAGCCGATGCATTTGTTTTCATCGACTATCGAGGCTCCACAGCCTAAACAGCGAGCGGTCTCAATCTTGACCTGCTCTTCAGTCAACGTCTTATGGGCATCCTTGAATGAATGATGGTAATCCACGCTTTCATCCATTCCCGCTTCCTGACGCCCGGCGTGATCATAGCTGAAATCAGCTAGATTGTCCTTATCGATGGCGATATAGTCTCTCCGATTGCGGCCGATGGTCATTGAAGTACCAGGCTGCACAAAACGATGGATAGAGACTGCGGCACATTTACCTGCTTCGATTGCATCGATAGCAAACTTGGGGCCGGTGTAGACATCGCCTCCGACGAAGATATCCTTTTCGTCGGTCTGATAAGTAAGTTTATCAGCAATAGGGCCGTGAGCCTTATTGAACTGAACATTAGTATTCTTGAGGAGGTCATTGTAGATGATCGACTGACCGATAGAGAAGATGACATGATCGCATTTGACGGTGACAGTGTCCTTTTCATCATATTGAGGAGCAAAGCGATGGTTTTCGTCAAAGACACGGAGACACTTCATTAGGATAATACCAGTCACCTTGCCATCTTCAGTCAGGACTTCCTTAGGTGCATAAGAGCAGTTAATCTTGACGTTTTCTTCTTCGGCCTCAGCTATTTCCTGTTTGGTAGCCGGCATGATGTCACGGCTTTCAAGACAGTACATGGAAACAGAACTGGCGTTAAGACGAGTGGCAGAGCGGCTGCAGTCGATTGCGACGTTTCCGCCGCCGATGACAACAACATCGCCTGTCATATCAAGCTTTTCGCCTTCCTGTATTCTTCTTAGGAAATCAACAGCGGTAAAGACGCCTTTTGCATCCTGACCCTTGATGTTAGGAAGACGTCCTCCCTGACAGCCGATAGCCAGATAGAAAGCCTTGTAGCCTTCTTCGCGTAGTTGTTCGATCGTGATGTCTTTTCCAACCTCGACACCGCACTTTATCGTGACGCCAAGTTTCTTGATTACTTCTATCTCACTGTCGATAACATCTTTTTCAAGCTTATAGGAAGGTACACCATAGCGAAGCATACCGCCGGGGATCTTGTTCTTTTCGAAAATCACCGGAGAATAGCCTTCCAAAGCCAGATAATAGGCACAGCTCAAACCGGCAGGTCCGGCACCGATGATAGCGACTTTCTCCTTCCATTCTCCGACATTGGAAGGATAGACCTTTTCAGGTATATATCTAGTCTTTTCGTTTAAGTCACGGTCAGCGAGGAATTTCTTGACGGCGTCGATAGAGACGGCCTTATCATAATTTCCTCTAGTGCAATTCTCTTCGCATCTCTTGTTGCAGATACGTCCGCAGATGGCCGGAAGAGGATTCTCTCTCTTGATTAAAGCCAGGGCTTCATCATATTTTCCCTGAGCGGCAAGTTTGAGATATCCCTGAATGGCAATATGAGCCGGGCAGGCCACCTTGCAAGGCGAAGTTCCGGTGTCATAGCAGTTGATGCGGTTCTTATCGCGGTAGTCTTCAGTCCACTTGTCTTCTCCCCAATGAAGGTTATCAGGCAATTCGTGTTTGGGATAGACGACAGGGCCGTTTTTAGTGCAGAGCTTCTGACCTAATTTGACAGCCCCGGCCGGACAGGATTCAACACAGCGTCCGCAGGCAACGCAGTTTTTAGGATCGACTTTAGCCACATAGGCGCTGCGAGACATATTGGGAGTATTGAATAACTGGGATGTTCTCAGAGCATTGCAGATATTGACATTGCAGTTGCAGATGGCGAAAATCTTGTTTTTGCCATCGATATTGGTAATCTGATGAACAAAGCCGTTGTCTTCAGCTCTTTTGAGAATAGCCATGGCCTCATCATAGGTGACATAATGACCTTTTTTGGTTTCGACGCAATAGTCGGCCATGTCGCCTAAGCCCAGACACCAGTCTTCGCAGTTATCACCGCAGCCTTCGCCTAATTTGGCACGGCCATAACGACAGGAACAGATACCGGCACTGATATGTCCGGCATATTTCTTTAGCCAATAGGAGATATGTTCGATATCGATAGAGGTATTCTCCATCTTGATGGCTTTTTCAACGGGAAGAACGTGCATGCCGATACCGGCACCGCCAAGAGGAACCATGGCAGTGATCTTCTCAAGAGGAAGGAAAGTCATACGTTCAAAGAACTCAGCCAATTCAGGATGGGCGTCGATGGCTTCTTTTCTCATATTGGTAAATTCGGCAGAACCTGGAACAAAGAGCGGAAGCACATAATGTCTAACATGAGGAGCGCCTTTGATGGGTCCGTTATCATCATAGTGGTCGCCATAGTTGAATTCCAATAATCCGACATATGACATCTTATCCAATAGTTTTTGAATATCTTCGGGTTTCTTGTCTTTGTTTCTCTCGCATATCTCTTCAAAAGTATATGGCTTTCTCAGTTTCATCGATAAAGCAATATCGGCCATCTCATCAGTGGTGACGCATCGTAAACCCCAATATTCAGGATCGTCAGAAGTCACTTTGTGACCGATACGGTCAGTGATTCTCTGAGCAAGCTTGAGAATCTTCTTGTTGGGATTCTTTTCTCCCTTGAATTCAGGGATATAGGCTTTTGACATTTCAGGCATATGTTATTCTCCTTGCCAGTTTCTGACTTGCTGATAGATATATTCTGCTAAATCACTGATTCCTTCTTTTGTCTTAGCTGAGACATACATAATCTTAGCTTTTGGATTGCGGCGATGGATATTCTCTTCAACTTTCTTCTTGTTGAAGTCAAAGACGGGTAAAGTATCTATTTTGGAGACAACAACTAAGTTGCAAACCTGATACATAAGTGGATACTTTAACGGCTTATCATCCCCTTCAGGGACTGACAGTATCGTCATATTCATGCTGGCACCGGTATCAAACTCAGCCGGGCAAACAAGATTACCAACATTCTCTAGGAAGATTAGATCTAGGCCTTTGGTTTCAATATTGTCTAATCCTTGCTTAGTCATTTCAGCATCGAGATGGCACATTCCGCCAGTATGAAGCTGGATGGCTTCTACTCCGGTATTCTCCATGATGCTTCTTGCATCGACATCACTGTCAATATCTGCTTCCATGACACCAATTTTGAGTTTAGCTTTTAACTGGTTGATTAAGGCATTTAGGAGAGTAGTCTTTCCACTTCCCGGTGATGACATGACGTTCATCAAAAAAGTTTTCTTTTCCTTTAATGATTTTCTCAAAGCATTAGCATCGATGTTGTTTTTAGCAAAGACGCTTTCTTTAATTTCAATAATTCGGATTTTTTTATCCATTGTTGAGTCCCTCTTCTGTTTGGCTCAAATAATTATACTATAATAACTATTCGACAGCTAGTTCTGCACTAGACAATTGTAAAGACCTTAGAAAAATAAAAAATTCTAGGTGCTTTTTTTATACAAAAAAATAAAGAAAAATTCAAAAATGATGAAAAACCAGGTTATTTTAAATAGATAAAAAACAATAAATATTTTTTAAGCTGTCCTTAAGATTTGACACATTCCTTTTAAAAGTCTTACTTTCGTGATAAGATTTTTATTACATATCGAAAGGGGCTTTTATGCATAAAAAGATTATTCTCTCACTATCTTTGATAGTTTCTATTGCTGTTTTAGGTTCTTGTACTAAGACCAGCTCTTCGACTCCTTCTAATTCATCATCACCATCAGTGAGCTCAACTTCTTCATCAACTCAGATTTCTTCTTATACTACGTCTAAACCGAAAACCGAATAGAAAAGATTAATGATATTTTCTCTTCTTGTTCTACCGATAATAACTTCACTATCTTTGATTCTGAATATGGAGAAGGCCCAAAAGACCGTTATACGGCTAACGCCTTCTGGTCAGATTATCAGAATAGCGGGTATATTCAGCTTAAAGATCGAGTCTATTCTTATTCTGTAGAGAATGATGCCATTGTTAAAAATGCTTATAAGCCTAATTACGAATCATCGAATATCTATGTTACTGACTATGATTATGCCTCTACTCAGTTCGATTCTTTAGGATTTACGGAGACTGAGGCTGGCTATTTCACTTCTAAAGATGCTGATACCAAGTCCTGCTTCATGGGAATGAGTGGAAGGCTAGCTGAGTATGCTGATGGCATGACTTCAGTAGATATGAATCTTTCCGATGATGGTTCTACTTTGACTATTGTTTTAAGAAACCTGAATTCCGATACCGGCGGAGATGATGATAATGTTATCAACACTGGTAACCCTTCTGTTATGAAGGCAGCCGATCCTACTTTAGGTATTACTTCTACTGACATTTATTTCACTATCTCTGAGGTCGGCACTACTGTTAATGAATTAGCTGAAAACTATGCTTCTTCTTATGTGCCTTCGATTGCTTATGACTCTTATCTAACGGATACTTTAGTTGGAACTTTAAGACATAATATTAAAGCTACTTCTAATATTTCCTACCATTTAGGAGACAAGACTACCAATGGTGTTGTTACTACAGTAATTACTAGCTCTGCTTATTCTAGCCGCCTCTCCATTTCTGATGTTGAATTTGGCTTCCTTTCTTTAACCTGCGGAGCTGATTCCTATGCCTATCTTAATCAGATTGGGTTTGATAATAAAATAACCTCAAGTCAGACTACTAATCCCTATGATGGCTACTATAGTCCCTCCGTTTTTAACTATCTTTCTTGCAAGTACTTTGGAACTAATGATAAAGGTGCCACCTATAAGCTTCTTGATTCTTATGATAACCTTACTGTCTTCATGGCTGTTATCACCGGGTATTCAGTTAACAGTTTTGATACCTTTACCCTTAATGTCACTAATAATGAAATCTCTTCTATAACTATTAAGTCTAAGGCGACTGAAGATGATAATGGCGAAAGTTCTTATTATGATTTCAATATTGTCTTTTCGGAAAAGAATACCGCCGTTGCTGAAACCCTCTCCCCTCACGAAGAATCTTCTTCCTTGTCAAAACTAAGTACAGCTTTAACTAAGATCCAGACCAATAATTATAAAGTCAACTATAAAGAAAAGATGGATAACGAAGAAGATATCCAAAACCATGGCATTTATACTATCGATAGGAAGAAAAAGGCTGCTGAAAGATCACTAACTTATTCTGAAACGAATGATGAAACTGGTGAAACCATCACTAAAACCAAAGTCGAGGGTTGGGCTATAGGAGATACGGAAACTAAACAATATGTGATTGCTAATATCAATGGAACTGATCAGGCTATCATAGAAGGCGTCACTAAAAACGAAGCCGAGGAAGGCGATGTCTCGGATACTGGCACATCTTACTTACCGACCTTTAATTTCTCGCCTTATCTCTTCACAGTCTCTTCTACTGATCCCAATACTTATATTCTTGATAATGTTGGTCTAGTTGATGGCTTAGCCTATCAGCTTGATTGCAATACCGGAAGAGGAGATGCTTATTGCAGCATCAATGATGGTTTATCAATCGCTTTAGGTGCTGATGGCAATATTTCCTCCTTTACTTATTATTATGATTCCTTAGATATGGGCTTTGAAACCGGTAGTGTTACTGGTGCCATCACTGAAATCGGAACAGCATCCATTGCTACTGACTTAACTTCTATTCACTATGCTTCTTCCTGGGATGAAGAGTTTGTTACGGATAATTCTCTTGAAACTAGCTTGCTTTTAGCTTTTGGGACTAAAGAAAACTATGAAAAGATTCCTTTCATTCATAGTATTAGTGATGAGTGGGCTGTTAGCAAGGATGAAGATACGGGAATTATTTCAATGACTAACGTTTTAGGTGAAGGCCAGACGCTTGATCAGTACATAGCTATTGTTGAAAAAGCCGGCTACACTAAAGATGCTACCTATACTGAAGAGGGGCATGTCAAATACAAAGGAGATACCTATACTCTAGTTATTGGTTATCCTGATGCTGATAATGCTGTTTCGATTAATATCACTAAGAACGCCTAATAACTAGGACTCAAAAAGGATTGCTTTGAAAGAGGCAATCCTTTTTTATTTCTTTGATTTAGTTTATTAAGCTGATTGTTGTATTTACAGTAGGACTTTAATCAGTCTCATCGGCTTCACCACATTTCGAGCAGTCTTTAGTTTATGGTTATCAACAAAGTAAATTATAAAGACTATGTTTTCAAAGTTTTTTTCTTTAGCGCTTTTTCTAAGCTTTGGCTTATCATTATTGTCGTTATTATTATGAGTCATAGATGTCTCTTTAGCGATATAAATACCATTGAAGTAAAAAATAATCGATTCTTCATGTTATAATTTTATTATCATGAAAAAAGGAATTAAAGTAACTCTGTCTGTTTGCTTAGGTGTTCTAGTGGCTTTAGGGACTTTTGCTGGTGTTTTAGCCTTGAACGGCACCTGCAAAGAAGAGTATGTAAAAGCTGATACCAAATATAGCAACTGGATGCAGTATCTTTCTGATGATACTCTTTTAAGCAATACAATTATTCCTGGATCTCATGATTCAGGGACTATCAATATGAAGTGGGTCAGTGAGACTCAGACTGATACGATAAAACAGCAATTAGAAAGTGGTGTAAGATATTTTGATTTAAGGGTCAACAAGAAGAAAGACAATCAGTATGTGATGTATCATTCTTCTTCTAACGGTGTCGACTTTTTACCTATACTGAGTGATATTAAAAGCTTCATTGTTGCTCATCCTAGCGAGACTTTGCTATTAGATTTCCAGCATTTCAAAAATGGGTCAGCTGGTGATGTTAAAAGCTTTGTCTATTCTTCCCTATATAAAAATAATCTGCTAGTTGAGAATAAGACAACACTCAGTGACTTAGCTTATATCTCTTCTTTGACATTAAAAGAGGTTAGAGGAAAATGCGTTGTTTTCTTTGGGGATGATTCTGATTTAGTATCGGAAACTTATATTTTTGCTAGAAACAATGATGAATGCACTAAAAGCGGTATGTCTTTGAATTCCTGTTATGTTTCTTCTTACAACAAGAGCAGTTCCAGTGAATATATTGAAAAAGGCTTACCTTTTTACTACGACAATATAAAAAATAAGATTTCAATTGAGAAATATAAAGGAATCTTTGTCCTTCAAGGACAGCTTACTGATGGTCAATTGATTTTTGGACCTTGGTCTAAAGAAAATAAGCATCAAGGTAATATGCATGACTATATAGTCAGCTTGAAGAATTCTTCTAATCTATCTTTAACCAACGTTATTATGAGGGATTTTATTAATACTGATAAGACTAATGATATTATTGGTCTTAACACCTATAAAGGTCAGGTTAAGACTACCAATTTAGATGAATTCCAGAAATTTTTTACTGTGGAATGAAAAGCTATTATACATTTTTCTAATATCTTTTTCTTTTAGTTTAAAGAATTTCTAAAAGAGCATAACCTAAATAGAATATCATTGAAATTACACATTGTTTGGACTATTATTGCTTTGTTATATTACTTCTAATAGCTACGTTTTTTACATTTTAAAGTAAGTTATTTTTAAAGATATAGAAAGTGAAAGGCATTACTATGAAAACTGAAAAAAAGCAGAAATCATTTTGGGCTAAGTCACAGTTTATTGCACTAGGAATCATTGTTAGTTTTGTTGCTGTCCTTATTATCGATTTGATAGCTTCTAAGCAGGGCCTTGCGGTAGCCTCTGAATATAACCTTTGGGATTTGGCAAAAAGGAATTATTCCTATAATGATGAAGTCTATGCCTTTTCTTTGATTCTAATCATTTGCTATTTTGCCTGCTTGCTTCCTCCTTTACTTGCAATTATCAGCTTTATTAAGAAAAACAACTTTGGATTTACTATCTCGTTTATTTTCTTAGCTGCTTACCAGATTGCTTTTGGCGCTTTTAGAGTAATCTATAAAGTTCTTTCGTCTTCTACTTTAATTCTTTGCGTGGTTAATCTTTTAATTCTTTTAATTGGCTTTGGCTTCTTTGCTTGGAGAAAAGCTTTATTGAAGAAGAATGCTGCTTTAGCTGAGCCTTCTAGTACTGCTGAATCTAATAAGCCAGTTTCTACTAAGACTAAGGGTTTAGTTATTTGCACCCTAATAATTGGAATCATCTCTACACTTCTTTCTTTCCTAATGTTTATTATCCCTATTTATACTGACATAAGCGGAAATGTTATTTTATTCAATGTTCTTATTTCATCCGAAAATTATGAGACCCAGGATATTGTCTACTTTATTATTTGCTTTGTGATGCTACTGGGAAGTCTTCTTTATTTCACAGGCTCTATTTCTTCTTTTTTCAGCAACAAGAATTCTTTTGTCTCAAAGATCCAGACTTTGATTGCTTTTGACTTGATTAGTGCGATTGCTTTCTTCTTAATGGGATTCCTTACTAGTTTCTATGTATCAAAGAATGGTTCTACTACTTCTACCATTTCTTATATTCCTTTGATTGCTCAGGCTGTTTGTTTCTTAATATTCTCAATATTTAAAGGACTATATGATGTCAGGTCTGGTAATGTCGAAGTAACTAAGGAAAAGAAGTCTTTGAAGGTTGAACCTCTTATCTTTGCTATTGTCTTTACAGTTATCACCTTTGCTTCTCTTTTGCTTAATATCATAAAAGTAACGGTCGTTTATGGCGGTACGACTATCAATGTCTCTTTGACTGGAATTAAGCTACTTCAAGACTATCAGACTCTAGGCTCAGGATATCAGGTTTTGGCTTTTTATCTAGTTGTTATGGTTTTAGTTTCTTTTGTCAGCTTGATTTGGACTCTTGCCAGTTACTTTACTCGCTATAAGAATTTCTCTAAGGTAGCAAAAGCTACTGTTTATGCCAATATCCTTTTTGTTTTCATGCTGGGAATTTCAGGCCTTTACTTTACTATCGCTCAGGAAATCAATAAGGACAACTTAAAGACTTTACTTGCTTTATATAATGTCTCTTATGATGTCAGTTATGAATATAAGATTCAGACAGAAGCTATTTATGCTTTAATTGCCGATGTTCTGATTTTAGTTCTGATGCTGATTAGAAGTGCTCTTGATAAGGATGAGGGACTTGGTAAATTTAAGAAAGAACCTGCTCTTTCTAATGAGTCTAAGAGCAATAGCGGTTCCGCTAGTGTTGGAGGAGGATTGCCTTCTTCAACTAATTTACCTGACTTTGATCCTTGCCCGGCTTTCAGTGAGATTGATGCTAAAGAGAATGACTATAAGAATGATTTAGCTGTTAGGCAAAAGTCTTTGGCTCAAGATATTTCTCTCAATGGCTTAGTTAATTTTGTAGTCGATTATGCTAAAGATAGCAGATTGCATCTATCTTATACTCCACAGACCATTGCAACATTTGTCTCCGGCTTAGGGGCTTGCAGGCTTAGTATTCTTCAAGGTATGTCTGGTACTGGTAAGACTTCGCTTCCAAAGATTTTTGCTGAAGCTATTTATGGCAACTGCGAATTGATTGAGGTTGAGTCTTCTTGGAAGGATAAGAATGAATTATTAGGCTACTATAATGAATTTTCTAATATGTATACTCCTAAGAAGTTTACTCAGGCTTTATATAAGTCGGCATTAAACAAGGATATTCCTACTTTTATTGTCCTTGATGAAATGAACTTGTCACGAATTGAATACTATTTCTCTGATTTCCTTTCTTTGATGGAAAACGAAGAAGATAAACGTGAGATTAAGCTTCTAAATGTTGAACTAAAGAAGACTAAAGGCGGTCAGGAATCTTCTTACTTGGCCTTGGAAGAGGGTCATACCCTAAAAGTACCGACTAATGTTTGGTTTATTGGTACTGCTAACCGTGATGAATCAACGTTTGTTATTTCCGATAAGGTTTATGACCGTGCTCATACGATGAACTTTGATCGACGTGCTCCTAAGGTTAAAGACTATTCTGATCCGATACCTAAGAAGTTTTACGACTACGATAGCTTACATACTCTTTTTGCCACTGCTAAGAAGCAAGGCACTTTTGATGCCGAGAAGAGTGATTTGATCAAGAGCACTGAAGAACTTCTTTCACCTTACAATATTTCCTTTGGTAACCGTATTCTCAACCAGATTGAAGACTTTGTCGATATCTATACTGCTTGTTTCCCGGATAAAGATGTCGAGAAAGAAGCAGTTGAAACAATTCTTCTCAGCAAGGTTGTAGCTAAACTTGAGCTTAAGACTATTGAGAATAAGGCTGACTTAGTTCAGTCCTTTGAAAAAATCGGTCTTCACCGCTGTGCTGAATTTATCAGCAAACTTAATGAGGATTAATAATGGCTGAAAAGCTGAAGAAGGAGTTCCAAGAGGAATACTTTCATCTCAAGACGGTATTAAAGGATATCCCTAGATTTGTTGATACCCATCCGGAGATGAACTATATCGATTTTGATTACTATACCGTTCATGATTTGACGCTTTTTTCTGTTGAACCTGATTTTAATTATGCTTCTTTTAAAATGACACTTGATAAGATTACTGATTGCCTTCCTGCTATCAAAAGAATCTTTTCCAAGCCTATCATTTCCTTAAAGGATACCAGCGATGTATTACCTGTTGAAATCGTCAACAAAATCAATCAGAACACCTATTCGTATTTAGGGAATCATCTCAATGATATTGATAACTTCACTGATCGAGGCATTAAGCCTAGAAGACTTTTGACTTTGTTCTCCGAAGACGACTATAGCATCTATGAGAATCGGGTCTTCTGTGACTTCATTGATGAAGTTTTAAGCTACTGCCGAAAGAACATCAGAGCTTTGATGAATCTTTTCTATTCTAGTTCAACTATGGAATTCAATCTTCTTGAACGAGTTAACCATCTCGATTATTTTTTGGCTTTAGGTAAGCTCCATACTGGCTACATCCGTGACTTCAATAGATATTATGGAATCTCCAAAGACCTTTATGCTCAAGGTAGTGGCATTATTGATGCTCTTCAAGCTAGACTTAACCGTCCGGTGTATCAAAGAAACCTTAAACGCCCTTCGAGAAGTGAACTGAAGAAGAGCAATATTTTCTTGATGCAGAAGGATTATCATCAAGTCTATTTGACCTATAAGTATCTTTTAGATAACAAGCTTGTTCAGGAAAAAGAAGATAAGACTTATGATTTGTCAGAGATGAAGGTTAACTATTTCTACTTTATTCAGATTCTAGCAATATTCAGCTTAGGACATTTTAATTTTGAAATTGATCCTAATGAGAAGATGAACCTGAAAGAATTGAATTCAAAATTCTCTTTTAAGAACTGGAAAATCAGACTGGAGAATCTTGGCGGTGATGCTTTACTGATATCGGTTGTTAAAGATACCGTCTATCGAATAATCCTTGTCCCTTCATTAAGCTTTAACCTTGAAGTCAATATTGATGAACTAAAGATGAAATATCCATCCGATGAATACATAGTGGCTACGCCTTTTGAAGAAAGCTATGATAAAAGAAAAACTGTCTGGCTATCAATAGAAAATGTCGATTCCTTTAGAAGGCTTCAGCAGCTGTTCTTAAAAGGAATGGTTTATGCTGACAGGAAATTTACTGACTGTCCCTTCTGTGAAGATAAGCTCCATTATAATGCTGAAGAAGGCTTATATGAGTGCCATAGTTGCCGAACCACTATTAAGAGAACCACCTGTCCTGATACTGATAAGCCTTACTACATTACAGGCATCTCTATGCTTAAGCCTAAGGAAGTCACTAAAACTCTTTATAACAAGGAAGAGGAGTGGGTGTATTCGAGAAAAGTCGAGTCATTATTGTATTATCGGAATATTACTAAAATTGATAACAAAGGTAATGTTATCTGTCCTATTTGCCATAAGGTTCATCTTTAAGACGAAAAGAACGATAAAATCTAAATTAGATTATATTTTCAATTAGCAACTTATATTAGTATTAAAAAAAGCCTTGGATTAATTCCAAGGCTTTCTTTTTCCTATTAGAAGTATCTTTCGACTAAGTCGTGAGAGAACTCAACGGTTTCATCCATATCACCGAATGACATGATTTCACCGGCATAGAAGGTACTGTTCTTGCCCTGCATGGCTTCGACTTTATCATACCAGCCAGCAGC
>DHDT01000020.1:33522-36665 GCA_002399505.1 Caryophanales bacterium UBA4869
CAGCAGCATAATCTTCAGAATAGACATGAGGGAAGTAATACCACTTGCCTTTGTTGATGATCATTGGCTTGCCGTTTTCTTCTCTGACAGGGCAGCCTAACTTCTTCATATCATCAATAGTATTGGCGCAGCACTGATCATAATTAAGTTCTTCTCCGCCTTTACGATGGCGTAAGACATAATTGATGATTGGCTGATCAGGTTCGTTGAACCATCTATGATAGTAGATCATGACGTGTCCTAAGTTCTGGGGCTCCATGTTCTCCATGACATAGTAGGACTGATCCGGATACTTGTCTTTCTCAATGATGCAGGCTTCGGTATCATATCTTTCGTAATCAATCTTAGAGAACAAAGTCTTTTCTTCATCGGAGCAATCAGCATATTCAGGGAAGTACTGTAAAGGAGCAGTCACAATCAGTTTATCGAAGACTTCTTCTTTGCCATTGACGGTAATATAGACTTTATTGTCTTTACGGACAATCTTGGTGATATCAGAGTTTAAAGTGGCGGCATGTTTTAGTTTATTGTTTAAGGCTTCATAAATAGACTGGGTACCATCTTTCCAAGTCCAGATTTGTCCACCAACGAATTGAAGAGTAGTAGTGAAATCAAGATACTTAAGGACGTAGCCAGTTGGAATCTCGTCAAAGTAGCCATAACCAAAGGAAGTAAAAGGCTGGACCCAAACCTCTTTGACTAAAGGAAGGTTATTCTTTTTTAGGAAATCATCGAAAGGCATACTTAAATCTTTTAAGTTAGGGTTGTCGCCAGAGATGTGTTCTCTTTCAGGAGTGCAGGCAAAGCCATCATAATGACCATTTGCCACACCGATATGGCCAGTGACGTCATATCCCTTATATTTAGTTTCAAGAAGCTCACCGAATTTCTTGACTTGACTCTTTACCTTGAGAAGATGAGGAATATGGATGATGTGTTTAGGATCAAACTGGTAATCTCTCTTACCATTAGCTTTCTTATAAGCATGTTTTAAAGCCGGTCCATCGTGTTGGACACCAGCAAATAATTCAATATCATGGACAGCATGATATGAAGGGACACCCATAATAGCGCCCATTTCATATCTTTTTCCATTGTAATGAGGAGAATGGCATTTGCCACCTACGTGATCACTTTTTTCAAAGACTACATAATTGTCGTAGCCTTTCTTTTCTAAGTACATAGCAGCACTTAAGCCAGCAGGACCACCACCGATGATGGCAATTTTTAAGTTTTTATCCATAATAGTTCTCCCTTGTAACCTTTTTATGATAGCACTTACATTTGTGCTTTCAAAACAATTTATGAAAATTATGGTATTAATTGACCTTAGCACAAATCAAGGTTAAAATAATTGAAATATGCAAATTAAACGCTATAAGACTTTTTTAGGAATGTTAACTGACCAAGAGCCTAATAATACCGCTTTGATTTTTTCGGACGGAAAATTTAAAAAAGAATTAACTTATTCTGAGTTAATTGAAAAAATCAATAATACTAAAATCAAGGATAAAACCTGTTTTGGTGTTTTTCCTGATGGCTCTATTGATACCTTAATTTCAATTTTTGCTTTAGCTAAAAACCACAAGCAGATTGTTTTACTTAATCCTTATGATTCAGAAGCTAATTTGATTTCCCAAATTGAAAAATCAGATGTTGACTATTTAATAGGCAATGGTCCTTATCTTCATGAGCTTAGCACTCATTTGACTAAGGGATTAAAAGAAAATTCCGATAAAATATTGTTCTTTACTTCCGGAACCACTTCCTCAAATAAGGCAGTAGTTCTAACTGAGCAGTCTTTATGTGCTTCTAGTTACAATGGCTCAGCTTTACTGCCTTTAAAGCAAGAAGATTTACTTTTAGGTTTGCTTCCTCTAAATCATGTCTATGGATTTGTTTGTTCCTTATTGTGGGCTTTTAATTGTGGTGCTACCGTTGCTTTAAGCAGAGGATTGACCTATATGATGGATGACTTCCATTATTTCAATCCTACGGCTGTGAGTCTTGTTCCACAGCAAGCCATTTTCTTAACTTCTTATCAGCAAGTTATTAATCCTGAGATTAGATTAGCTTTAGTCGGTGGTGGTGTTTGCCCAGCCGTTGTTCTTAATGCTATGAAGAAACGTGGTGTTGAAGTTCATTTCGGCTATGGACTGACAGAGACTTCTTCTGGTGTGGCTTTATCATTAGGATCTAATCCCTTAAAGATGACTATTTGCCCCGATGATGTAATTAAGATTGCCCCTGATAATGAAGTATTAATTTCTTCATCCACTTGTTTGATGGAAGGATACTATAAAGAAGAAAAAGATACTAAGAAAGCTATTATTGATGGTTTCTTCCATTCAGGTGATTTAGGAAAGATTGATAAAGATGGCTTACTTGAAATCATTGGTAGAAAAAATGATGTATTAGTTTTAGATGATGGAACTAAAATATTCTGTCCTGAGTATGAAGAAGCTTTGATGAAAGTCTTACCTGGTAAGGACTTGGCGGTTGGACTTCGTGAAGGAAAAGTTGTCCTTTACATTGGAAAGTCCAGTCCTGACAGTTGGGTTAAGGATGTTGTTTATGACTTTAATCTCCATTATCAGAGAAGCCATCAAATCACTGATATTGTCTTTACTTCTAAATCCTTGCCTAGAACTCAAACTGGTAAAGTTAAGCGCTGGGCTTTAGCTAAGATACGTAAGTAAAGAAAGAGAGATCATTTATGAACAATTCTATCCAAATGCCCTCAAGGGAAGAGGTCATTAAAAGGACTATCAAATTAGTAAAAACCTATGTTCCTAAACTAGCTGATCAGAATATTAATGAAGATTCTATTATCAATACTGATATGAATGTTGATTCAATGGAATTCATTTATGTCATGGTAAAGATTGAATCTGAGTTTCATATTTCGGTTCCTCAAAAGAAATGGGATCGTATGAAGACCGTCAAGGACGTAGTTGATTCAATCATGCGTGAACTTAAGAAAGCTAAATGAAAGACTTTTCTACTACTATCAAGATCCTCACTGAACATGTCACCCCTTTTGAAAGACTAAGGGCTTCCACACTTCTAAAGTTCTTTCAGGAGATTTCTATCGCTCATACAGAATCTTTAGGAATGACTAAAGACAAGACTCTTGATAGAGG
>DHDT01000020.1:36769-37456 GCA_002399505.1 Caryophanales bacterium UBA4869
AGGTCTTCTTTGGGTCGTTGGCAAACAAGAAATTGATATTACAAGAATGCCTAGATATGATGAAACTGTTGAAGTCAGTACTTTTCCAAGTAAGACGATGTTTACTGTTTTTCCCAGAATGTGTTTCATTCATGACTTAAAAGAAAATCTTCTAGTCTCTTGCTCGGCTATGTGGGCTTTGATTGATAAAAAGACCAGAAAGATTATCGAACCAGATAAGAAAGGAATTTATATTCCTGACCTTTCTTATGGAAGAGAACAGTTCTTTCCCTTATCGATTGTTCCTAAGTCCTTAGATAAACGTACTGAAATAGAAGCCAAGTTTTCTGAATGCGATTTAAATGGTCATCTTAACAACACTTCTTACCTTGATATCGCTGAAGACCTAATACCTGTCTCTTACCTGAAGAATCATGGGCTTAAGAAGATAAAACTTGATTATAAAAAGGAAGTCCCTCTTGGCGAGAAACTTCCTCTTGATTACGGTAACGAATCAGATACTTACTACTTCAAATCGGCAGCTTTTCTTATTGAACTAGGATTCTAGAGATCAGCACCATAGTCAGTAACAACGTTCTGACCGTTGATGCACTGAGCTTCATCGGAAGCTAAGAACAATAAGACATTGGCAACATCGATAGGCATGCAAGGCTTAGCATGCTGAATATCAGCATGTCTCATCATAGC
>DHDT01000020.1:37589-48569 GCA_002399505.1 Caryophanales bacterium UBA4869
CCCATCATACCCATATCCATAGCCTTCTGATCGATAGTGGTAGTCATAGGTGTGATGATAGTGCCAGGGCAGACTGAGTTGCAACGGATGCCAGTGCCAGTGAAACGCATGGCAGTATGCTTAGTGATACCGATAATAGCACCCTTAGAGGCAACATAGACAGCTCCGCCACAGCCAAACATACCAGCAACGGAGGCGACATTGACGATTGAGCCGTAATTCTTAGGCATTATATACTTTAAAGCTTCTCTGATGCAATCCATGGTGCCTTTTTCATTGATGGCAATAACTCTATCGAAATCAGCATCATCGAACTGATTGATAGCGTTGAGGTTATGATCAAGAACACCTGCATTGTTGATGAGGATATCAATCTTTCCGAAATGTTCATTAGCGGCCTTGAAGAGATTCTCGACATCTTCCTTCTTGGAAATATCAGTAGGAATAGCTAAGACTTCTCCGCCTAAAGCTTTGATCTGTTCTTCAGCCTTCTCAAGGGCCTCTTTTCTTCTAGCGCAAATAACAATCTTGGCTCATTCTTTGGCAAAAAGCTTAGCAGTCTCTTCACCGACACCGGAATTACTACCAGTGATGATAGCAACTTTTCCTTCTAAACGTTTCATGAGTTTTTCTCCTTAATTTAATTATTATATCTTATCAAATGCTCTTTCTAAAAGACTTTGCTTAACTGTTTTTGCTTAATAGTTTATTGCGGACTAAATCACAGTCCATCTTTTGGAAAGTTATGGTATCAGTATAAGGTAAGACAAAGTCTAAAGTCTTCTCGTCTTGGATAGTCCAGCAGTTAACTAGATGTCTCTTATGGTAGTTTGCAATTCTCTTCTTCTCGAAAAGCACATACTCTAAATCTACTGATTCGAAGAGATGTCTGAACATATAGGTATAGAGATGAGACTTAGCCACCAAAAGGGATCTCATATAGCCAGACTTCCTAAAAGGAAGCAAGGACCTAGGATCAAAGGATATCAGCATGATATTCTTCTTATCCTTAATATTTTCAAGTTCTTCTTTTAGTCTTTTAGCTAAAGGCTTATAGTTTTTTCTAAAGACTTTTAACTCTACGACAATTGGTACTTGTTCTTTAACCAAATTCAAGACTTCTTGGAAGGTAGGCACTTCTTCTCCATCAAGAAGATGGTAACCTTTCTTTATTTCATCGACAGTTAAATCTTCGATGATACCTTCCTTGCCAGTTGTTCTTTTAAGCTGTTCATCATGGCAAACCATCAATTGATTGTCTTTAGTCAGATGAACATCAAGTTCAATAGCAAAATTATGGTCGATAGCATTCTTAAAAGCGTGGAGTCCATTCTCAGTGTCTTGATCATTGAAGTACCCACGATGAGCAATAGCCTTCATAAATAACGGATTTAGATTATTGATTACAGTAGCTTTATTCATTGATTTAGTCGTCTCCTCCGATGGCTTCGATGCCTTTCTTTATTGTAGTCTTTTTAGTCTTGACGTTCTTAACAAAAGCAAAAACAATGATACTGATAAGAGCACAGGCACAGGCATAGACTGGTAATTCTCTGAAGGAGAAGTTTTCGTTTAATAGTAAGAGGCCTAATAAGCAAGGAGTGATAGTCTGGGCAAGCATGGAAGAAGCATAGTAGTAGCCAGTGAATTTACCGATTTTCTTAGAAGAGCAGAGCTCTACGACCATCGGGAAGGAATTGACATGGACTAAGGACATACCGAAACCTTTTACTAGCCAAATAATATAGATATAGAAAGGGAACTTGTTGTATTCGCCATCAGCAACAGCAGGAACCTGTATTGCATAAGAAAGGATAATCCAGACCAAAAGGACAATTGTAGTTAATCCTAATCCTGAGAAGATCGTCCATTTTCTACCGATTTTACCAGCTAAGATGCCTCCAACCACGAATCCTAAGACTGAACCGACACCACCGACAATGGTATTGATCATATTAGAGCGAGTTCCGCATTTCAGATAATAGAGAGTGTAGTTGCCCATAAAGGTTCCAATGCCGTTATCAGCCATGAACCAGAAGAATTCAGCAACGAGAATCATGATTAGCATGGTCTTGTTGGCTTTGCTCATAGGTTTTTCTTCATCGTTAGAGACACTGTCTTCGACAGCAGCCATCTCTTCACCGCGTTTCATCTCCGGCTCCATCTCTTTTTCTAGCTTATTTTCATCAATAGTGAAGAACAAGACTAAGGCCGAGATAATCATCAGGACTGAGCCGATAAGGAAAGGAGCTTCAATAATCCAAATACTACCTGTTCTATTAACCCAGTTATCAGCATTACTGCCACCTAAGTAAGTAGATAGAACAAAGATGATTCCTAAGACAGTCGCACAGGCACCACCGACATAACCCATGATATTGATGATACCATTGGCCTTACTTCTTAAGGGCTTAGGAGTGATATCAGGCATTAAGGCAACAGCCGGATTACGGTATATCATGGCAAAGAAGACGACTATAGCCATCATGATGATAGTTCCAGCCAATTGATGATAATGGAAGCAGACTGGAATGAAAGGGAATGCTATAGCGCAGCAGAAGGTGCCTATCAAAATAAAAGGCATTCGTTTTCCGATTTTAGTATGTGTCTTATCTGATAGTCTTCCAAATATTGGAAGCATGATTAAGGCAGCTAGATTATCAATAGCCATCATGATACCGACAAGATACTGGACTTCTTCAGTAGTATCAGCATTCAAAGCTTCCTTAAAAAGCTCAGTTAGGAAAGTTGGACACCAAGAATCATAGACCTGCCATAATAAGAGAATTCCGAAGAAAGCAAAGCCGATGATAAAGGTTCTTTTGTAGTTGAGTTTTAGTGGTGCTGCTTGTGTTGTTGTTTGCACTGCTCCTGGCGTCTTAGACAGATTTGAAGGTTTTTTCATAAAAAAGTCCTTTCGTTTTGGTTTTATCTAATCAGCCTCAGTTTGCTGATTAATAAACAGTAAAGGATTGTAAGGAAACCTAAAAGACTAATCTTTGAAGATAGCTTTTACCTCTTTCTTCAAATCTAATAAAGAATCGATGTAATGAAGCTCATGAGGAATCTTTCCAAAGCCATAATTGGCATGGATAAAATTAACTCCGGCTCTTTCGCTTTCATCTTTATCTTTTTGAGTATCACCTATATAGATGATCTCATCGAGCTTTTCTTTTTCTTTAAAATAGAGAATATTCTGATATTTAACTAAATTAGTATCTCCGACACATAGATGGCCAGAAAAATACTTACCCATATGTAAGGCATTAAGATAATTCTCGACATAGCCTTTGCCACTATTAGAAACAATATAAAGAGGATATGATTTAGCTAAATCAGCTAAAACTTCTTCCTCGTGGGGATAGAGAGTTCCAGGATGGATGGCTAAGTATTCGATTTCCCTATGAAGACAAATTTCAAAGTAGCTAAGACCGGTCTTAAAATCAACTCCTTTGAAGGCTAAAGGAACAGTTTCTTCAGGTGTCAGACCCATAAAAGAAGTCATCGTTTTAATATCAAAACGATAAGGTAGTTTGTTATCCTTCATTGCCAAGTTCCAACTCTCACAGAGAGGAACTAAAGCATTCCATAAGGTACCATCTAAATCAAAAATTAATCCCTTTTTCATAAATATATTAATAGTGTAGTGTCTTTGAGACTAAAAAACAAACAAATTCCGCTTATTATGGTTCTTTTTTAATCTTTTATATCAATTCTAAGAGAAACTTATGCGTTCACTTCTTTCTTTAATGATTCATTGATATTTCTGATTAAATCAGCATCTAGTTTTAAGACCTTTCGATCGAAAGTATAGAGACCATTGTATTCGATTTCACAGTCACATAATTCGGTATAGATAATCATATTAAGACCGTTCTTCTTTATTAATGGAAGGAGCTTCTTTTGGTAAAGATCTTGGTATCTCCTAGTCAGTTTTTTCTTATCCTTAACTTTTCCATGTCCAAAGAAGCCTTTAAAAAAGCTATGCCCGTCTATCTTTAAAGAAGTACCGCCGGCTTCAGAGATAATGAAAGGACGCCTTTGCTTGTCTTTTCGATCTTTTCCAGGAATTGAATAGGTATGGATAGAATAGAAATCGGAATCAGCATCATACCAGCCAGAAGCTGTATCGAATAAGCGGTAATGCTCGATGTTCTTAAGCTCATGGTAAATCCTTGAAGGATCGAATTCACCCCAGCCTTCATTGAAAATAGTATAGATGATGATAGAAGGATAGTTATTGAACCAATTCAAGTACTCCTTGGCTTCTTTTTCAAATTCATCCCTGCCTTCTTTATCTAAACGACTTTCTCTTTTATAAGTTAGATGTTTTTCAGTACCAAAAGAAGTGGATATTCTTGGAAAAATCGTATAGAAGAAACTGTTTTTAGTTCCACCATTTGGAAAATCCTGAATTAAAAGCATCCCTTTGGTATCGGCATAGTAATAGAAATAATCATTCTCGGTTTTAATATGCACTCTTAAGCAATTGAAGCCTAAGGACTTAGCATTATCGATATCATTCTCATAATCCTGATAAGACCTAGGGGTAAGGTTTCCTAAAAAATAATAGCCTTGATCCAATAAGCCAGTTAAGAAAATTCTTTGATTGTTTAAGTAGGTGTATTTAACTCCGTTACTTTCCTTGATTTCAAATTTGCGGACACCAAAATAAGAAGAGTCTATATCATCATTAAGTTCAATCTTTACTTGATAGAGATAAGGATTATCAGGTGACCAAGGATAGAACTTATTTAAAACAACTCTAGATAAAGTATTAGTGTTTACTTCATAAGTCTTATCTAAGATGGTGACCTTTGCTTTAGTATCAACATTAGAACCAACAATAAAATCTACTGATTTAGAATCAAAATCAGGATAGAATCTCACGTCCTGAACATAGTCTTTAGGAACGCTTTCAAGCCAAACGGGTTTGTAGATTCCTGAAGAAGTAGTATAAAACCATCCGGTAGTATTAAGTGTCTGTTTTCCTCTTGAATGATATGAGGTATCACTGACATCTCTTACAATGACAGTCAAATCAAAAGTGCTTGGAAGATCATTAGCTAGTTCAATAGTGAATTTTGTATATCCCCCTAAATGATAGCCAATCTTCTTTCCGTTGATCAAGACAGTAGCTTCTTGATCAACGCCATCAAAATGAAGGAGAATTCTTCCTCTGTTAAAGCCTAGCGGGATAGTAACCTTTTTATGGTAAACTATTTTTTCATTAGGCTCTAGGAGATGATTGACTCCGCTTAAGACACTTTCAACAGCATAAGGGACAATAATCTTCTTTTCGAAAGCGGTAGGCACCCACTCTTCTGTTGTAATTAAATAATCCCAAGCTCCGTTTAAAGTAAGATAAGAAGCTCTTCTTAGGTTTGGACGTGGATATTCTTTTAATGGAACGTCTTCAGTGTTCAAAGGATAGTCTTTTAAAGAGGCATAAAGAGTACCTTTATTTAGGCTGCTTTTCTTCATTGCTGGTATTTCCTTTCTTCACAGAATTCAAATAGAAGAAGGTTGGAATTAATGCGAGAGCCAGTATTGCTAAAGCCATCAGATAACCGAATTTACTAGGCGTCACGCTGGTGACATTGTATTCGCTCTTATAGGTTTGTCCATAAGCTTGGTTAAAAGCATCACCGATAAATGGCCCTATGCACATCGGTAAAGCTACTACAAAGATCATTCTGACACCCATAAAGGTTCCTTCTTCTCCTTTAGGAATATATTGTCTTACTAAGGCATTGATGACAGTCGGTATAGCTACATAGCCAAAAATCATAATTAGGCAACTAAAGGCCGCATAACCAGTTCTAGTATTTCCACTACCTATTGAAGGAATAAAGTACATCAAGAGCAGTCCAGCCATGAGAATAGCAATTGAGGGAATAATCATCTTGTCTTTACCGAATTTATCAGCTAAGAATCCAACTATCAGGCTTAATAAAGAGCCGCCTAATAAAGCTACAGCCATTACAATAGCGAAGCTTGAAAGGAAACTGGTTCCCGAATTGGAGATTGCACAAGTTCTTTCAATATAGACCATCAAATAAGGGAAGTAGACCTGACAGGCAACGGAATAGATAAAGTAGATTAACAAGACCCAGTATAGAAGAGGGTTCTTCTTGACCGTAGTAGGCTTAAAGCCAGTAACCATAAGCTTTAGGACAGATTTATCTTTAATAGTTTCTTTTTCGTTAGGAATCAAGAAAATAGCTACTACGCCAACTAACAGAACAATGCCGCCAACAATATAGAAGAAGAGGTCCCAGCGATACCCGCTTTCCTTTGTCGTTAAGCCATTAAGTCCCACAAAGACAATCAGCATAGCAATAAGAGGAAGAATAGATAAGACTCCCTCTACTTTTCCTCTGTTTTCATCATCAGTCTTACTGGTGACATAAGAATTAAAGGAAGCATCGTTGCTAGTAGAGCCGAAGAAAGTCATCACACAGTCAAGAACAATAACTAAGATTGCTGCAGTACTTGCAGCCATTTTAATCGGAATCAATTCACTTGAAGAATTGACATTAAGTAATCCGAAGCAGGCTGTTGTAATTCCCCAGATGATATAACCTATCGAGATGAACCATTTGCGATGACCAACTTTATCTATCAAAGATCCAATGACAATGGTGGTCAAGGTAGCAACGATTGCCGATAAAGCGGTAGTGATTGCAATCATCAAAGAGTAGTTGAATCCAGCCCCGCTAGGGTCGGTGAAGTTTAGATAGGTGATATAAGTGTTTAAATACATATTTTCGATTGACCAAGCGAACTGACCAGCTAAGCCAATCAAAATAAAGACTAGCCAGAGACGGCCACCTAATGTTTTCTTTTTAGTTTCTTGCATTACTTTTGCTCCTGCTTGTAATATTGTATACCTAAATTAGGACAGTTAACTAACTTTGACTAAAACCTGGGCTTTTCCATACGATGAAGAAAAGCTTGCTTTGATACTACCTATTGAATCTGGTTTGATGATAGCTAAGGCTTTCCCATAATAAGTATCAGTCTTAGAATTGCTATAGCCATCTTTATTGAAGGGACAGGCGTTTCCTAAAGCTAAGAGCTGGCCACCTTCAAGAGAATCCATTTTTACGGAAGTATCTTCTAAAGGCTTGATAGTTCCCTGTGAATCAGTGATATATAAATGAATATAGGATAAGCCATCTTTTCCAATTTCATCTGTTTCAGCAATAGCTTGTAGGATTGTTTCTTTTCCAGCGGTCTTTAGCTCATAGGAACTGATTTCTTTTTTGTCTGACCCTAGAGCCACGGCTTTTAAAGTGCCCGGAAGATAATTGATCTTGATGGAATAGAAACCATTATCGTTTTTCTTTTTCCTAGTAGTTAGGAGCTTTCCATTCTGATAAAGCTGAATATAATTAGCCTGGGAATAGATCTCTACCCTAGTTTTATGATTTTCTTCTCCCTCAAAGGAGTAAGAATCCAAAGCCTGTGACATCTTCCAGGCGGAAGGCGAATGTTTAAGACAGTAATCTAAAGGAGAGACTACACCCATTGAAATCACTTCCTGATTCCAAGCGGTTCTTGAATAGGCCATTTCCCTATTCTCATCTCCGAGAAGATCTAGTCTTCCTGACCCGGCTGAAATCCAGCTAGCTTTATCAGTGAAGATCGACTTATCTTTGGCACTGACCCAGGATCCTATTCCGGCTTCACCTAAATAATCTAAAGCAGCCCAAACAAAATCCCCGACTAAGCGGTTATTCTTCTTAGCTAAAGCCATGAACTTGCCTTCTTCAAAGCAGAAGGTCTCAGTTCCTAGGACAAAACGGTTTGGGTATTTTTTTAAATCATGCTTATATCGGCTTAAACCATAGTTGTAACCGGCAATATCTAGGTGGCTAAAAGACTCTTTGGTGGTGACATCGGCTAAGTGTGTCCTGGCTATTTTTTCCATCATTTTGGCACCGAAGACATTGACGAGCTTGTTGAAGTGTTCTGAGCCAATGCTTCTTTGCTTCTCTTTAGTCCCTTGGCTGGCTTTCTTGTTGGAATAGACACCTAAATGAAGTCTAGCCATGAAGTTCATGGAAATGTTGACTCCACAGGTGACTGGTCTTGTTGAATCCAAGGAATGAAGGGCATCAGTTAGCATCTTAGTAAAAGCAGCGCCTTTCTTTGATTCGGTTTCGGAGACTTCATTACCGATTGAATACATAATGACTGAGGGGTGGGAATAGTCTTTGTCGACCATTTCTTTTAAATCATTTTGATAATTGGTGCTGACTTCATCAGCATAATCATATTTAGTTTTATGAATATACCAGCAATCAACATACTCATCGAGAACGTACATGCCTAATTCATCACAGGCTTTTAATAAAGCTTTGCTGCAGGGATTATGAGCCATTCTTAAAGCATTGTAACCAGCTGCTTTTAATAGTCTTACTTTTCTTCTTTCACTGAACTCGAAAGTGTTGGCACCTAAGATGCCGTTGTCGTGATGAATACAGCCACCTAATAAAATCACTCTACGGCCATTAATTAGAAGACCTTTTTCTTTATCAAGAGTTATTTTTCTGATTCCAAATTCTAGATTTTCTTCCTCGTTAGGAATTGTAATTCTTAGATGGTAGAGTCTTGGATTATTAGCTGACCATAATTCTGGATTAGAAACAGTAATATTGCTATCAATATTGGCAGTACTATCTATTTTCTCGGTATAAACAATCTCATTTTTATAATTGAATATATCAATCTTAGTACTAGTGATATCAGATAATTTGGCTTTGATATTGATTAAGCCTTTTTGGTAATCAAGAGTCGTGACTTTAATGCTATTGGGGATGATGTGATTCTTAGGAAGAATGTAGATGCTGACTGGGCGAAAGATTCCTGACCCTGAATACCAACGGGAATTAGGTTGTTCAGAATTATCGACAGTTACTTTAATTCTGTTTTTACCGTTAAGATTTAGATACTTTGTAGCTTCAAAGATAAAATCCGTATATCCATAGGAACGATAGCAGGCTTCTTTATAGTTGATATAGATATGTGCTTTCCTATACACACCTTCAAATTCAAGATAAACAATGGAATCAGGTTTGGAATCTAAAGTGAATTCTTTTTCATAGATGTATTTTCCACCAGCAAAATAGGAGATATTTACTCCCCCGGGATTGCTGATATTTCTTTTTTCTTTGATCATCGCATCATAAGGTAAGGTTACTATTATCTTCTTGTCTTCTTGGCTTTCTTTATAAAAATACCAGTTGTCATTGAAATCCATATAATTCACTCGCTTTTCTCTAATTCATATTCTAACTCTATTATTAATAGTTTTCATTTAAAAACTTGACTAATAAAGGGATTTAGGGAAAAAAGCTGAGATTATTAATTACTTGTTTTAGTAATAGCAGGATTGATAGGCTCTTCAAGTCTTTTCTTCAGTATCTTCTTAATAAGCATCAAATAAACTAAGGAGGTGACAACACCAGAGACAACATCCGCTATTAATTCTGCATAAAAGCAAGAAGAAGCTTCATGGGTTAAATAAGGTAAAAGAATCATTGCTGGAATTAGAAGTATTACCTTTCTATTTAAAGATAACCAAATAGAGTATTTAGCCTGTCCCATTCCTGTTAGTCCATCGACAAAGACATATTGGAAAGCTAAGGGTATGATTCCATACATATAGATTTGAATATACTTTACAGAGGCTATGGTTATCTGCTCACTGTAGTCACTAGTGGAAAAGCCTAAAAACAGCTGGGCAAAAGGCTTACTTAGAAGGAAAGAGAAACCAAAGCAAAGGGTAGTAAAGACAACAGCCATTAAGAGAATCTGTTTCTCGGCTTTCTTGATTAAAGGAATGTTTTTAGCACCGTAGTTAAAGCCAAGAACTGGTTGAGTACCAGAAGATATACCTAATAAAGGTCCAGTAACTAAAGTTTCAAAGGCCTGAACAATGGTAGCTACCTCTATATAGAAGTCACCATCTTTTTCACCATACTTTTGAAGAGTGGAGTTAAGAAGAATAATAACGACTGAATCAGTAGCAGTAATAATAAAAGGAGAAAAACCTAGTTTAAGGATTTCACCCATGAGTTTTAGATTATAGTTGCCTAAGGATAGCTTTATCCTTGATTTTCTTAAGATAAAGAACATAGTTAAGCCAAAGGAAATAAATAGGCAGATAACAGTAGCAATAGCAGCTCCCTCTACTCCCATATGGAAGGCAAAAAGGAAAAGAGGATCAAGACCCACATTTAGAAGACAGGAAATAGATGTAGTCATCATGGCAAAGAAGGAATTACCTTGAGCAGTTAGAAACTGATTTAATCCTAAAGATATTATGGAGAAGAAAGTACCAATTAGGTAAATCATCATGTATTTTTTAGCATAAGGGAAAGATTCAGCAGAGGCACCAAAAGCATAAAGCATTGGATCAAGAGCTAGATAGAAGACAAGCATGATCAGGGCAGAGAGAACTATCAGCATCAGAAAGGCATTGCTGAGAATCTGTTTTGATCGCTCCTCATTCTTTTCTCCTAAGGCAATAGAAAATAAAGGGGCTCCACCTAGGCCGACTAAGAAAGCAAAGGAAGATATTAAAGTAGTGATAGGTGAGCAAACACCTAAACCTACAAGAGAGATTGAACCATAAGTTTCAATATTACCGACATAGATTCGATCAACGATGTTATATAAAACATTGACAAGCTGAGCCAGCATGGCCGGCAAAGCCAGTTTCAGGATGGAATTCCAGGTCTTATCACTGCCTAAATCAACGCTTTTCATTTTTAGTTTTTCTTTATCCAATTAATTCTACTCTTTATTAATAGCAAAGGAGGTTTTAAGCGGTTTTTTAAAGCACAACTTGATAATAAAATTGCGTTTTTTGATACATTTAATGAATTCGTTTGTATAATAGAGGCGAAATTTACAAAGGAGATTTCAAACTACATGAACAAACAAGCAATTGTGAAGGTATTCGGTCGT
>DHDT01000051.1:0-8601 GCA_002399505.1 Caryophanales bacterium UBA4869
TCTACTTATCGTTGACTACTGCAAACTAATCAATAAATTATTGCTTTTATTTGGTTTTATAGTTCATTAATTGCCACTTATCCCTTTTTGGGCCGAAGAGGGAACGAGCACGTTGCAAAATTGGGAATAACGCGATGGATGCGAATGATCGGCAAAAGAAAACCGGCTCATTTCGGGCCGGCTGGTCTTTGCTTCTCGAAGAACCTTTGGAAGTCATCGAGACTGATAGTTGCGACGAATCCTTGCTTATGGAAGTAAAGTGTTCGCAGGTAACTAATTTGTGTGCCATTTGGGAATAATATGCAAAGTAGTCATTACTACTTAATACATTAAAGGGTTGTTTAGCATTACTCAGAGAATGTGTAGTGTTTTGAGCTTTTGCTTACTTTTCCTTTATAAATGGTTTCAAGAAGCTCCTCAACAACAACGTCATTAGCTAGACCTTCAGCTACCACTTTCTTATTATTCAATACAACGACATTACAATTAAGATCCAATACCTGATTAGGATTATGGGTAGTAAATATGATGGTCTTTCCTTCACTTTGAAGTTCTTTGAATATCATTAATAATTTATTTTGGTTTCCAAAGTCCAATGCAGAAAGAGGTTCATCAAAGATGAAAATATCGCTTTCTTGAACCAAAGCTCTACAGATAAAAGCGAGTTGTCTTTCTCCGCCACTTATTTTGGTAATAGATTTATTAAGCAAATGCTCAATGCCCATTTTAACAGCATATGATTCTGCTTTTTTATAATCTTTTTCAGATGGAGATTGCCCTAAATTTAAATAAGGGTTTTTACCAAAAAGGATAAATTCTCTAACTGAATAATCAATATTTATGGTTGTGCTTTGTGAAATATAAGCAACCTCACGAGCAAATTCTTTGTTTGTGTATTCGCCTATTTGCTTTTCTTTAATATAAATAAGGCCACTAGGCTTATTAAGTCCTACCAAGCAATCTAGAAGTGTGCTCTTGCCTCCACCATTAGCTCCAAGTATTGCATTTATTGTGTTTTCTTTAATATCTAATGAAAGATTCTCAAGAACATTTTTATCTTTTTCATATGCAAAAGTAAGGTTTTTTACTGAAATTACATTCATTATTCAATCTCCTTTCTTCTCTTAAAAATAGAGAATAAGAATAATGGAGTTCCAATAATACCAGTTATTACACTGAGAGGAATTTCATTTGGAGCAATGCTTCTCGCAAGCATATCACAAAGAACCATAAACACCGCTCCAAAAAGCATAGAAACAGGAACGACTTTTTTGTTATCATTTCCTATTAATAAACGAACCAGGTTTGGAATAACTAAGCCTATCCAACCAATAGTTCCACTAATTGATACAGAAACTGCAGTAAGAATCGTTGCTACTATTATTAATATAATAGTTGTGACATTATAATTGACTCCTAAAGCTTTTGATTCCTTTTTGCCAAGTGAAACAATATTCATTCTCCAGGAAAGAATAACTGCAATAATACATCCTACTAAAGTTACAGGAAAAGCAATCCAGAAGTCATTAATAGTTACTTTGGACAAATCTCCTAATAACCAGAATGTCATCTCAGCTAACTTCATTTCATTATCTGCTAGATACTTCATAAGGCCAACCAAAGAAGACATGAGTCCTCCAACAGCAAGGCCACAAAGAATGATGATTAAATTGGATTTGTTCTTAAATGCTTTAGAAATTAACAGAGTTAATAGAACTGTAATAAACCCAAACACAAATGCAAATAGACTCACTAAACCAGTAGAGAATCCAATTAGAATTCCCAAACACGCCCCAACGCTAGCTCCACTACTTACTCCAAGAATATCTGGAGAAACTAGTTTGTTATTAAAAATGCTTTGATAAATGGTTCCGCTTATAGCCAGAGAACAACCAATACAAATAGCAACTAATGTCCTAGGAAGTCTCAAGTTATTTAAAACCTTAAATGATACATCTTCGATAGGTTGCCCAAATAGATATTTAAAAGTATCTCCAATTGAAACGCTATATCTTCCAATGCACATTGATAAAACAAATGAGATTAAAAGAGCAACGGCTAAGGAAACTAAAATAATTATGAATTTGCGTTTTTCTTTCTTATAAGCATTATTCATGAATCATGTTTTCTCCAGTTTTAGATAATCCTTTTGACATATTTTCAACATCACTATCACTTAAATCGTAATTGAAATACTTTTTAATTGTTGCCTTCATTTCTGAGCATAAATCAAAGGTATAAGAGGGATTAAATAGATTAGCTGTATATTTGAGCATTAATGATGTCTCAGCCCCAACATTCTCGATTCCTTGCATGCAAACAGGAATATGGTAAACACGATTATTCTTATTGCAATCAAGTGCAGACCAAACTTCGGACTTAGTTAATGAATCAAATAAGTTTGTTTGATAAGAGCCGCCAATCATCATTGCATATGGATTTAAATTAATCATTTCTTCATCTGAGACTTTATGAACATTTAAAACTTCATACTTCTCAGTAGCTAATCTGACATTAGCGACATCATAGATTCTTGAAATCATGGAGTTTCCACCATCAGAATAATAAAGCCCTTTAGATTTTTCTCCGTTTACATAGTAAACAGCTTTTTCACTATTGGTTGTTCCAATCTTTTCTTTAATATCATTAATTGTTGCTTTTACTTCGCTTTTCCAGGCTTCAGCTTTATCTTTTGCTTCTGGGAAAATAGTACTTAAAATATCAGCTATTTCATAAACTTCATCATCAAAGGCACCAGTTGGAGAATATTGATGAACCGCCACTACTGGAAGACCTGCATTTTTAAATGATTGCGCATTTTCTGTGTCTTGGATAATGACTAAATCGATACCGTCATTAAGAAGCTCTTCAGCAGTCACACTATAAGAATAGGCTTTAAAATTAGCAGCTTGAGGATAAAGTTCGTTTACCCAAGTGTTATAAGTAAAGGATCTATATGTGCCTGTGATTTTTTCTCCTAAGCCAAAAGCCATCATCAAATCAGAAGCACTTTGAGAAATCGCTGCAACATGCTTTACATCCTTAGGAACTATAACTTCCGCTCCTTCCATATCAATAACTTTAATTGTTTCCTCTTGTGGTTGGTTTCCGCATCCAGAGAGCATCGCAGGTATGATACTTAATACTAATAATTTTGAAATTCTTTTCATGTTTTTATTCTCCAATCTTCATTTCAATAACACTTATAAACTTTGAGCATTCTTTGATTACTTTATGCTCACAATCATGTAAATCTATACCATTTACTAGGTTTTTATAATCTTCTCTCATTTCGACAAGAACTAATGCAATATCAGTTCTTTCGGTTTTGAAGTCACCAATTGTGAAGCCTGTGTCACAATGAATTTTTGCTATTTTTAAATTACTGCAATCAAACTTTCTAGGCCGTTTATCCAAGAATTTTGAAGCACCAACATTCCATCTTATTTCTTCGTGATTAATTAGTTCACTAAACATCTCGAATGCTTTGGCATCAACTTTAATAAACCTTTCAAAAGCGTTGTCCATATTAGCAAGTCTGCTCTCAAGTTTATCTTCAGTTAATAGTCTGTTATCTAGAATTTTAAATGAGACTTCTACTAATCTCAAAACATAATAATTAAAGAAATTTTGTCCAAAGTAACTAATGTCGTTTAGGATTAATCCAAACGAGGAAATATTCTTTTTTGCAACAGCAGCAAGGTCTTTTAATGTTTCTACTGCAAATTCCAATGTGAAGACAAACTCAGTTTCATCATATTCAATTTTGTCTCCAATGAACGAACCATGAAACCAGCAGTTTTTCAATTTAACTATCTTGAAAATTAAGTCTTCACTAAATGATCCATTCTTTTCAAGCATTGATGATAAAGCTGGTGTTTTATTACTGCACCCTTTGTAATTGACAAGAGTTTTCTCTAAATCGAAAAAGACTAAAGTTAAACACTTTTTCAAAACATCATTTATATAAGCTTCATCAACACCAGAAATTGGCTCTGCGTTTTGAGTTAATGGTTTACCATTACCACAGATTTCATTTAGTTTCTTTTGCTGCTCAACCTGGAATCTAGACATTTCATCTGACTTTCCAATTTCAATAAAGAATTCTCCTCTAAAGAAGGAAGTACAGAATGGCCAAATCATGTATTTCTGAGCCATCATAGATAAGACAAGAATGGCACCGTAAATAGTTAATTTCTTTTCATCTTCTACAACAAATGAAGGGCCAATGTTATTTATCAAAAATTGCTTTAAATCATCATCAAGATAAATTGGCTTAGCTAAATATAAATGAGCATTTACTCCTCTGATATTTACAAAGAGAATAACAAATCTATTAAATTGTTCTATCGTAAGAGAAGCAAATCTTGGAAAGACGTATAATACTCTTCGGAATGCTTCATCATCAATTTCTTCATTAAGGTTGATATCAAAGGCTACTTTGAAGTATCTTTCAATATCAGCACACAGCCCTATCATTGCGCTCTTAAGCTCAACAAGATTACTGTCAGCATAAGAGTAAGCTTTATCTAATGTTTGATTTAATGAAATCTTTCTCATTTTTAGTTTCCTTTCTTGAGAGAAGGCAATATGGCAATTAATTTATTAATTGTTTCGTCCTCGGTCTCAGTAATATCTGTATAAATTAAATTAGTATAATAACATCTCCAACCAATGTATAAATTACCCACATTATCAAGATGGCATTCGTTTTGTGGAACAGTTAAGGCTGCTAATGCTTCCTTGTTATACTCAATGCCATATTTAAGAATTGTTTCAGCTTGAGTTTTATATTTCTTAATGTCGTTTAGGCAATAATCGAGGCAAACATTTAATAAAGGATTTATACACACAATGTCTGGTTTTTTGCCATCTTTTGGTTCGACACCCTTATTAATAAATTCAAATGGGTATTTTCTTTTACCAAATAAAGATTTGAAAATTGCTTCATTATTAAGAACTGCTTCAATGAATACCTCATCGGTATATAAACAATCCATATCTCTATAAGAGAATCGCATTAAGTACTCAAATGGATCATAAACTTTGTTAAATAACTCTCCATCGTTTGAATCAATTACAAACTTTGCAATTTGAATAGGTAATGAGGAGAAGACCATTGAACAATTATCAGTTTGATACATTCTATCGTTCATAGGACATAATCTGAAGTTGTGTTTTTCAACCAAATGTCTCAACCCATTATATGATTTGTATTCAATCAAATAGTCGAGTAGGAAGCGATTGTATTCGTCTGAATTATTAAAAATATCACTTCCATCGCACGTATACGACCTATCTAATTCATCATAGAGCTCAGGCTCATCCTTATAAGCGTAGTATCTAAATCCCTTTAAATACTCAATATCGTCTTTATTGATGGTTTCAAAATAAGGTTGATCATCAAGAAGCTTAGCTAATGAAACTCCGAATATTTTCTCTAAAGGAATAATATAATCATACTTTAGAGGTCTTTCTCCTTTTAACATCTTAGAGAAATTAGATTTTTCCTTGTTAGCAAACTCAATTGCTTTATCTTGCTTTAGACCTTGAACTTTAGCAATAGCAATTAATAAATCGGTATAATATGCCATTCCTTTTTGATCCATGTATCTATCAATGTTTTTTTGAAGTGTTGTTTCCATATCGTTTCCTCCATTCGCAAAAATATTATATCATGACAATTTCAAAAAAGTAGTCATTCGCGACAACTTTCGTAGTCAAAGATTTTTAAGCTCCAAAAACTACGTCTGTCAAAAATGACTACTTTTCAAATTAAGCTTTGCTTATTTTTTAGCGTATCTAGGTTTAAGAGCGAAATTTCAAAAACATACAAATGTTCCTGAGATATCAAAAATATTCGAAAAACCGCTAAAAAACCCTATAAATTAAAGAAAAAGTAACGCTTTTGTACGTTACTCATTTTTGGTAAATGGAACCTCACGACAAATTTGATACAAAGCGCACCCCTTACCATATAAGCCGTTTCACGAGTGCACCCCCTCCCATTTATTCATTTAACGAGTGCACCCCCTAGGGCAATCCGTTTAACGAGTGTGCGATGTTTTCTTTATAAAAGAGACCAAAAACGGCCTCTTTAATTGGGCCGGAATTATCTGATAATCACAAAAGTCCCGATGTATCGCGCTTTATGGCACAAAAAAATGTGACACGAATTGTATCACATTTGTCGTTCTAATATGGTGCCGCCAAGAAGAATCGAACTTCCGACCTACTGATTACGAATCAGTTGCTCTACCAACTGAGCTATAGCGGCATAGACAATATTCTATAAGAAAGACTGCTGATTTACAATAAAAAGCGGAATAATAAAGGCGAGGAAACTATACTTTGTCTGAATAATAAAACGCTTTATTGCCGTAATAATATATAGGAAATAAAGTATTGATAAACTATAATAGGACACGTAGGAGATTTTTGCTGTGCCAACTAAAAGCCGTGTGGAAGAGTTCACTGAACTGAGAAAGAAGATATCATCGCTTGATACCTACTCTTTTGATGAGTCACCTACTCAGAAAAAGAACCTGCCTCCGACTTCCGGAGATCACCTAAAGCCCTTAGGCGAAGATAATCCCCGCAAGACTGACACTGTCGGAATAAAGAAGAACACTCTTTCTCTTTCTATCGATGAACTGATCAAGGAACACGATTCCTATGATTCGGCTGCTCAGAAGAAAGAAGCCCGTGAGATGTATCATAAGCGCAAGAAAGAGGAGAGAAGAAACAGCAAAAACGTCTTCGGAACTCTAAGTTTCTGGATCTGGGTGATAATTATCATGCTGATAATCGCCCTTATGGTCTTAGTTGTCTTAGTCATCACAGGAGTACTCTAAAAAATGAAAAACAAAGAATTCTATTCGATAGCTATTGACGGCCCGGCTGCCAGTGGCAAATCGACTGCTGCCAAAGGCGTGGCTAAGGAGTTAGGCTTCCTCTATGTCGATACCGGCGCCATGTATAGAGCCTTTACTCTCTTTCTCATCGAAAAAGGACTCGACAACAAGAACGAGAAAGATGCGCTCAGCGTCCTTGACAAGTGCGATATCTACGAAGATAAGAACGGACATGTTTTCTTAAACGGAAAAGATGTGACTAGTCGAGTCAGAGAAAACGATGTATCCTCTCTGGTTTCTTACTCCTGCGCCTACAAAGCCGTCCGTGAAAAGATGGTCGATCTGCAGAGAAAGATGGCCAGAAACGAATCGGTCGTCATGGATGGACGCGATATCGGAACTGTGGTCTTAGTCGACGCTGACTTGAAAGTCTATCAGACTGCCACCCCGGAAGCCCGTGCCAAAAGAAGATACCTCGAAGATAAGGAACAGGGTAGAAATTCCAGCTATGAAGATATACTCGAAGCTATAAAGAAGAGAGACTATATCGATTCCCATCGTCAGAATTCTCCTTTGACCAAAGCTCCAGATGCGATTGAACTAGATACGTCAGATATGTCAATAAAGGAAGAAACAGATAAAATCATCTCGTTATTCAAAGAGAAAGTTGGTAAATAATATGGAAAATTATGGAACAGTTGCCTTAGTAGGATCGCCCAGTTCTGGCAAATCTACTTTATTCAATAGACTAACGGACACAAATAAGGAAATCACCGGACGTGAGTTTGGCATCACCCGTGATCGAAACTACGGCATCGGTCATTGGCTAGACAAAGAGTTTACGATTATCGATACCGGCGGTATCACCGGAGAGAACATTCCCTTTCAGAAAGAAGTCCAGGCTCAGTGTGAATTAGGCTGTCAGGAAGCCGATGTCATTCTTTTTGTCGTTGACGGCAGAATGGGAATGACCAATAACGATCTTTTCGTGGCCAGAAAACTCTATCCTTATCGTGACCGAGTTCTTTTGGTCGTCAACAAAATCGATGATTCTACTCTCGTCGGAAACGCCTATGACTTCTATAAGCTTGGCTTTGATAATCCATATGCCGTCTCTTCCGAACATGGCTTAGGCTTAGGTGACTTACTTGATGACATCATCAAGAAGCTTCCTAAGAAACCGGTTGAGACATATGAAGGTGCCCTGACCTTTGCTCTGTTAGGGAGACCTAATGTCGGTAAATCCTCTCTGGCCAATAAGATCATCGGACATGACCGAGTCATTGTCTCTCCGATGTCTGGAACCACCCGTGATTCTGTCGATATCAGATTTGAAAGAGACGGAAAGAAATATGTCATGATCGATACTGCCGGTATCAAGAAACCTGGCAAAGTGGCTGAGGATTTAGATAAGTATGCTGTTATCAGAAGCGCTGATGCGGCTAAGAGAGCCGACATCATCCTTCTTCTCATCGATGCCTCTCAGGGTTTGGTCAGTCAGGATATCCATGTCTCTTCCTATGCTATTGACAATAAAAAGCCTGTCATCATCATCGTCAACAAATGGGATCTCCATAGCCACGGCATGAATGATCAGAAACAGTTTGCCATGGAACTCAAGGCTTATTTCAAGTTCCTTGATTATGCACCTGTCGTCTTCTGTTCCGCCTTGACTGGAACTAATATCCAGAAGATCTTTGCCGCTATGGACGAAGTCAATGATTCTATTCATAAGAAAGTCCCGGCT
>DHDT01000051.1:8749-13104 GCA_002399505.1 Caryophanales bacterium UBA4869
GCCCAGATGGATAATGAAGCCCCTGATTTCAACGGCGGACGTCTCAAGATAACTTATTGCACCCAGAGCGACGGTGTTCCTCCGACTTTCATCTTCTTCTGCAACAATCCCAATTACTTCCATTTCTCCTATCAGAGATATCTCGACAATGTCATCCGCAAGAGTTTCGGCTTTACAAACTGCCCGATTCAGTTAGTTATCAGAGGAAAAAGAGCCGGTATACCCGGCGAGGACAAATAATGAAGATAACGGTGTTAGGAGCAGGCAGCTGGGGCACAGCCTTGGGCCGTGTCTTAGCACTGAAAGGAAACGAAGTTGTTTTCTATGACCACAATCCCATCAAGGAATCCATCAACACTTCTCATATAAACGTCGAATTCTACCCGGGCATCATTCTCCCTTCGAATATGAGCTTCGAAGGAAATCTTTCTAAAGCCTTGACTGGTGCAAAACTAGTTCTTTTTGCTGTGCCTAGCCGTTTTTACCGTGAAACGGCAAAGACTGTTTCTGCTCTTTTGACTGAGAAAGTCCATATCGTCTCCGTAGCCAAAGGTTTTGACCCATTAAGCTTTGAGAGACTCAGCTGTGTCTTAAGAGAAGAGATACCTGCTGAGAAACGCTATCCGATAGTTACTCTTATCGGCCCTTCCTACGCCGAAGAAGTCATCAGAGACCTTCTCACCTGTGTGACTGCCGTGTCTTTGGATGAGAAAGAGGCAAAGTTTATCCAGGACCTCTTTTCCAATGAAACTTTCCGCGTCTATACAAATACCGATGAGATAGGTGCCGAAGTCTGTGCCGCCATGAAGAATGTCTTAGCCATTGCCGCTGGTATCGTCATCGGTTTAGGACAGGGGGAAAATGCCCGTGCTTCCTTGGTTACCAGAGGATTGAAAGAGATCATGAGACTTGGTCTTTCATTGGGCGGCAGGAAGGAAACTTTCTATGGATTGACCGGTATCGGAGACCTCATGCTTACCTGTAATTCAATGAAATCACGTAATTTTACCTTAGGATTTCAAATAGGATGCTCAAATAATGCAAAAAGGGTGCTTGAAGACAATAAAAAGACCGTCGAAGGTATCCTAACCTGCAAATATGCGACCAGTCTCTGCAAGTCTTTGAAAGTAGAAATGCCTATCACTGAAGCTATCTATAAAGTACTATTTGAAAACGCTGTTCCCTCTATAGCTACAGTCGAGCTGATGAAGAGAGAACTTAAGAGCGAGTAATCGATTAAAAAAATGATATTACAAAATTGATTTTCATTCGTGTTTGTGCTATCTTTTTACCAAAGAAAGGTAGGAGGAAATACCTATGGAAAAGAAAGTTATTACCAAAGAAGATTTAGCTGAGCAGTTAGCCAAAGAGGGACGTATGCAGAAGGGTGAGGCCTTAAAGGCTGTCGAGTTAATCTTCGTCAATATAGCTAAGGGCTTAGTCGATCCTGAATATCATAATGTCAAGATCGCCGGCTTCGGAGCTTTCACTCTTGTCGATCGTCCTGCCAGAACTGGAGTCAATCCTTCAGATCCTAACAAGAAGATCCAGATTCCTGCTTCCAAGGCTGTCAAGTTCAAGCCTTCCAAGACTCTCAAAGATTTAGTCAATACTAAGTAGTAATTGAGCTGAATTTGTCTTTCAATGCCGCCTTTTTATTGAAAAGACGGCATTTTTTTATGAAAATCACATTAGAAAACCAATTTCTCGACGTTTTTAAGACCGTCGAAGATAAACTCGGGAAAGAAAACACTTATCTAGTAGGCGGATTTATCCGTGATTCTCTTTTAAAGAGAGAATCCAAGGATATGGATTTTTGCACGCCATTACTTCCAGACCAAGTATTTTTAGCATTTCCCTATTCGACCTTCTTCAAAAAATACGGGACCGTATCCTTCAAATTGGGTGATATCAATATCACCATAGCAAGTTTTCGAAAGGAAAAAGGCTATTCGGACTTCCGTCATCCCTCCACAGTTACCTTCGTCCATGACCTCAAAAGTGACTATAAAAGGCGTGATTTTACTATCAATTGCCTCTATATGGATAGTAATTTCGATATTATCGACCCGACGAGGCACGGAATACGTGATTTGACAAAGAAGAATATTTGTCTAATAGGAAATAATAAGAGAAGATTACAGGAAGATCCCTTGAGAATACTCCGTGCCTATCGCTTTTCCTATGAGTTGGGATTCAGCATTTCACGAAAGCTTGAAAAAGCTATTCAGTTAACGAAATATCTCGTAAAAGAGCTCAAACCTCAAAAAGTACGAGAAGAAGTAAATAAATGCCCAGCTCAGCAACGTAAAAACCTCGTTTCCAACCTCTCTTTAGAGTTCGCTTATGATGTATAATCGATTAGAGGATTAACTATGAATATAACTAGAAAAGACGTCGACTGGAAATCACTGCTGATAAAGAGATATCTGTCCTATGATCTCGATGAAACGGATGTGATGGTCATCTTTGTTTCCGATGCCCTTTTAGGCATCGAACCAAAGACTCTACTCACCTGTGATATTCTCTCTGCCTATATGAAAGCCAAGAGAGAAGATATCGATCAGTCTCTCACAAAGCTCATTGATAAGAAGTATATGATCATCGATACGGAAGCTGAGAACATCTATAGTTCCGTCTCTTCTTTCAAAGACCGTCTTTTCGATGATTACATCAAAGACGTCAGTCTCAGAAGCCGCAACCGGGGAACGCAGTCTTCTGATTCCGATTCGGTCTATTCCAAACTTGAAGAACTGACCGGTCATATGCTTTCACCTATTGAAAGAGACATGGTCACCAACTGGATTAAGGAAGGCGCTACTGACGGCATGATCTACGAAGCCTGTCAGAAGAGCCTCACAAAGAGCGGCAACATATCTTTTAAAACGGCCGATAAGAAGATTTTGGAGATGGAAAGAAGCAAGGACCGCAAGGATATCGGCGTTTCGACTATCGACGAAGACACGAAGAAAAAGAGACTGGGCGATATCTTAGGCAAAACTGATTGGCTGGACAAATGACGATAGCTTTGAAAGCTTCTCAGATTGAAGAAATCTTAGCCAGTCTCTATCCGGAGACTGCTTGTTTTCTTCATCACAGAAACGACTTTCAGCTTTTGATTGCGGTGATTCTCTCGGCTCAGGCTACCGACAAATCGGTCAACGAAGTCACAGAAAAACTGTTTTCCCTTTACCCGACTAGCAAAGAACTCTCCAAAGCAGATTATGAAGAAGTCCTGGAAATTGTCAAAAGAGTCGGCTTAGGTCCGTCTAAAACTAAAAACATCATAGCTACTTCAATAATAATCGAAAACGAATATCAGGGACAGGTTCCTCCCGAGCGGGGAAAACTATTACAGCTTCCAGGTGTCGGCTACAAGACCTCCGCTGTCGTCTTAGGGGAATTGTTCAATCATCCATATATTCCTGTCGACACTCATGTCGAGAGAGTCAGCAAAAGACTTGGCTTGGTTCCTCAAAGCTATGATCCTAAACAGGCTGAGATAAGGCTTGAGAAGATCTATAAAAACAGCAAAAGCATCGAACTGCACCGGCGTTTTATCCTGCTAGGACGAAATATCTGCACGGCCAGAAATCCCAAATGCGAGTCATGTCCGCTTTCTCAAATCTGCGCTTATCATAAAAAGCAGCAATCCTGATTGAATTATCAATCGGCATTGCTGCTTTTTTCTTATTCGGCTTTGAAGACTAACTTCGAGTTGTCGGCAGTCATACTGACATGATCGGTGATCTTACCGCTAATCAGCATGGTCGCAATCGGAGTCTCGACATTGTTCTGAATATATCTTCTGATAGGACGGGCACCGTATATCTGATCATAGGCTTCTTTGTGGATGTAGCTGACAGCTTTCTTATCGTAGGTGAAAGTGACTTCCTTACTGGCAAGACGGCTCTGAAGCTGATTGAGGAACTTCATGACGATCTTATCTACGACTTCTTCTCCTAAGGAATTGAACATGACGATTTCATCGATACGGTTGAGGAATTCAGGGCGGAAGGATTTCTTCAAAAGATCCATTACTTTCTTTCTGTTATCGGCATTGTTGCCTTCGAGAAGGAATTCTGAACCTAGGTTACTGGTCATGATGATGATGGTATTGGTGAAATCAATAGTGCGGCCTTGGCTGTCTGTGAGTCTTCCGTCATCCAGAACCTGAAGGAGAATATTGAAGACATCCGGATGGGCCTTTTCGATTTCATCGAAGAGAACGATGGAGTAAGGTTTTCTGCGGACGGCTTCAGTCAACTGACCGCCTTCTTCATAGCCGACGTAGCCAGGGGCGGCACCGACTAATCTGGAGACAGAATACTTTTCCATATATTCGGACATATCGA
>DHDT01000066.1:0-2710 GCA_002399505.1 Caryophanales bacterium UBA4869
AGATTGGGAAACTATTATTTAATATTATGATTAGATTTAGATAAAGGAGAATCATTGTCTAGGTAGAAACTCTCTTTTCATTAGGCGATTGTTTTTCTAAATCACAGCAAATTCCATTTGAGACACCGACCAGGGAAATAATAACTGATAAGGATAAAAAATCGATTTCGTCATTTCTTGTTCCCTCCTATTTGAAGAAAATCTTCTCGCAAAAGCTTTGTTCTTCATAGACTGACACATATCGGAATTTAGCTGTCATGGTTTCATTAACAGCCTTCAGCTGATTATCCTCAAATATATAAGATAATCCGTCATCGAAAATTGAACCGACAAAAGAGTTGTCGAAAACAAATCTATAGTTATAACCATCTCGGAAGGAATCAAAAAGTGAGATAGCATCCAGATAGTCTTTTACGGGGGCTCCGGGAGAATCAGAACAGGAAGAAACAGTGACAATCGCCTGGTAGTCTTGGCTGATTTTTGACTGACTTTGGAAATTGATTGAATAGGTTTTGTCAGAATTTGATATCGTATAATCAATATTCAAGGATTTAATCGCACCGGTTGGATCTGTCGAGACAATTGCGGAATTTTTCAGTTTGGCGTTTGCAAAGACAAGATTTGTCTTTGAATCAAATTCTGTTTCTAGTTTGCTAACATCCTTTATAGTCTGATAAGAAGCTTTGTCTATCGAATAAGAGACAGCCCTCACATTTCGGTTGAGAAAATAAACGATAGTAGAAGTTGTCATCAGGCTAACCACAACGGCTAAAGCACTGATATCAGCAATCTTAATAGCTTTTTTCATACTTATAAGTCCTTCAGCTCTGACTTGGCTATCGCCTTATTCTTCCTTTTGTTTTGGTATCTGTTCACCAAAATCAGTGCTATGTTCCCGATAAAACATATTCCACATTGTATAAGAGAGAGGTTGAAGATATTTCCTTCTTTCAAAATCAGGAAGGAGATGCAGGTTGCAATAACGGGAAGAGCAGAAAGAAACCGGGGTTTGATAAAAACAATTCCAATTTCAATAAGGATCCCCACAACATAGAGAACAATTAAAGTGTCAGTCTCCATTCCCTTGCTCCTTTTTATAGGCTTTGATCAGTCTTTTTGCAGTATCGACGCTAAAAAGATCATCTAGTGCCATTTGACGAACTTCTTCGACAAAGGGATCAATGGTCTCACTATCTCCAACCTTAATCTTTTCAATCAGCCTATCAAGCCTCAATCTGATGGTTGGATATGTTATTCCGTAAAACTTTGCTAGATCTTTCAATGATCCGGAGAAAAGCGCCAGACGTTTTAAAAACATTAGGTCTTCTGGCTCAAGACTAAGAATCCATTTTGGTATTTCTTCTTTTGATACCATTCATTTCACCTCATCATCCCAAATTGTAGGCTTTAACAAAATGAAAGTCAATATTAGTTTTATTAAAGCTGGTGTGAAATTTAGTTCGAGAAAGACAAACAGTAGTGTTGCTTTCCAATATCAAATTTGAATGGTTGTCTTCTTAAATTATGACTATTTAGGAGGCTATAATTTAACAATGTAATAATCCCCCTTCGATTAGTTTTTTATACTCTACGAAAAGAAGAACCATCTAGGTATCTATAAGAAAAATCTCAGAAATGCCTAGATTCCCTCTTCAACGACTTTGAATCAGGCACGGAAAATTTCCAATAATCATTAATCGAAAACGGGAAATAGAGTTTTTCTTATCCGAAATTTTGCTAAGGATGTCGGCCATTTACGTCAATTCTGCAGCACTTTAAACAATATACCTTTTTTCGGACTTGAAAGCCGGCTCTCAAAAATGACAAAAAGCAAAATTAAATCAGATTGAAAGATGTCTTATCGCTTAATTCCAATGTCTCTTTAGAGATATTGATGTCTTTTCGGTCTTTTACTTCTTCTTTCATTCCATAATAAGGAGGAAGACCCCACCAAGGTTCCACGCAGACAAAGTTGTCTTCTTCTTTTCCAGCTGACCAGATGGCAATATAGGGAGAATTGAAATCATAGGTGATTCTCTCTCCTTCAACGGTAATCAGATAAAGAGGGGAATTATCATTTATAAGGACTATTGTCTCATACTTGTGAAAATCTTCTCTGCTTAGAAGATACATAGGTCCTTTATCAAACTTTTCTTCTTCATGTAAGAGAAAGTCTTCTTTTCTTGGCAGATATCTGTCTCTGGTTCCGATACAAAGTTTTGCTTTTCCAAAGCGGATTTTATAGGCGGCATGGTCACCTAAGCTGAAAGGAATTTCTTCTTTTCCTCTGTTGATGACTTCATATTTTCTTTCCAGCGAATTTGAAGAGAGCTTATAGGTGACATGGAGAACAAAAGAAAAAGGAAATATTTTTCTAGTCTCATCGCTGTCTTCCATGGACAGAATTAAGGATGAAACGGAATTAGAGACTGTCTTTAAAGTAGAAGTGCGGACGAATCCGTGCTGAGTCGGACAGGAATAGTGCTTTCCGTTGATGACATAGTCTTTGCAGGGACCGATAAACGGGAAAAGAATATGATCTTGGCAGTGCCAAGATCCTCTTCCGTCATAAAACAGTTCTTTTCCGGTTCTTTTATCGATTATAGAAGAGATCTCTCCGCCTAAAGGATTTACACTTACTTTGAGTATTTCATTTTCTATTGTTTCCATGTTAATTACTATGTCTTTCATATTACATTCTACTATCTAA
>DHDT01000066.1:2832-11510 GCA_002399505.1 Caryophanales bacterium UBA4869
CTATCTAGGATGAATTAAGTTAACAGATTTCCAAATTAAGGTATAAGGAACTGTATCAGTTCTTTTCAATATTATAGAAATCTAAATTTAATTATTCTTTTGATGATAATCAATGAAACGTGCATCCTGTGCAAAAGGTATTTTAAGTCTTATTTTATCAGGCTTCAAAAATATATCTTTTTTCTTATGTTTTCTTAATTAATCCTTTTCTTTCCTTTATTTGTCTCACTATTCAAATAGTAGTATTACAATAATTAAAAAATGTCTAAAGATTAGATTTTTACATTTTCATACGCAATATACGCAAGAAAACGGAGCTTGAAAAATCAAAGTACGCATAAATGTTTTCTTTGTTTTCTACTTTTTTTCTCCTTGAAAAGAATAATCACCTTTTTAACTTTGAAATTGAAAGAAAACAAGCCATTTAGGAAGAAAGCTAGGTACCTAAGCTAAAAGACAGGGCTTTTGCACAATCATCTAAAACCGAGCGAACTACTTTTTTTATCTGTCGTTCGCGGGCCAAATCAGCGGAATGAGGAACCCTTTTTTGAGAGCATATTTTGCACATATACCTTATAATTAACAATTGGTCTTGTTTAGTTAAATGGAGGTCTTCTATGAGATTAAGAACGGAAGCTGTCACGATGATTGTTGACATCTGCAATCGCTACAAAGACGAGCCCTCGCCTTTGATGTTGATTCTGTCTGATGTCCAGAAGGAATATGGTTATATTCCACTCGAAGTTCAGGAAATCATTTCTGCTAAGACTGGTATTCCAGTCAGCGACATCTATGGTGTCGTCACTTTCTACAATTTCTTCTCGCTTTATCCTAAGGGCAAATATGTTATCGGTGTCTGTATCGGAACGGCCTGCTATGTCAAGGGCGGTCAGAATGTTCTTGATAAGTTCAGTGAACTTTTAAAGATCAAACCTGGTCAGACCTCTGAAGACGGTCTTTTCTCTCTTGATGGCTTGAGATGTTTAGGTGCCTGCGGTATTGCACCTGCTATCAGCATCAACGGCAAGGTCTATCCCAAGGTAACCTTGGCTGAGATTCCGGACATCATCAAAGAATATCGTGATAAGGAGAGCAAATAATGGCTAAGACAACTGTCAAAAAGACTGCTAAGGCAGTCAAAACTGATCTTAAAGACAAGAAGATCGAAGAGATTAAGACAATAGCTGAACTCGACAAGAAGATTGCCGGATGTCAGCAGTGTCTCAAAGACAAGTTCACTGGCAAGGATGGCAAGAGACATATTGTCATCTGCGGCGGTACGGGCTGTCTTTCTTCTGATTCTCAGCTCATCTTTGAAAATCTCAAGAAGCTTGTCGCCGAAAACCATCTTGAAGACAAGGTGACTGTCAATCAGGTCGGCTGCTTTGGTTTCTGCTCACAGGGACCTTTTGTCAAAATATATCCTGAAGATACTTTATATCACGCTGTCAAACCTGAAGATGCCAAGGAAATCATCGAGAGCGATATCATCAATAATAAAATTGTTGAAAGACTGCTCTATGAAGATCCCAACACTCATAAGAAGATAACCAAGCAGGACGATATCAACTTCTACAAGAAGCAGATTCGTATCGCCTTGCATGGATGCGGTGTCATCAATCCTGAAGAACTCGACGAAGCTATTGGCTTTGATGCCTTTGTCGCTTTGAAGAAAGTACTAGGAATGAGTCAGCAGGAAGTCATCGACTTGATCTCTGCCTCTGGTTTGAGAGGAAGAGGCGGTGCCGGTTTCCCGGCTGGCAGAAAATGGCAGTTTGCCCTTGATCAGAAGAACGATACCAAATATATCATCTGCAATGGCGATGAAGGCGATCCGGGTGCTTTTATGGATCGTTCCATCTTAGAGGGAAACCCCGTCAGTGTCATTGAAGGTATGATGATTGCCGGTTACGCAATCGGTGCCAAGCAAGGTTATTTCTATATCCGTGCTGAGTATCCTATCGCCTGCAAACGTATACAGATTTGTTTGGATGAAATGAATAAGTGCGGACTTTTAGGAGATAACATCTTAGGAACTGGATTCAGTTTCCATATCGGACTGAGATTCGGTGCCGGTGCCTTTGTCTGCGGCGAGGAAACTGCTCTTCTCAATTCTATCGAAGGAAAACGCGGTATGCCCAGACCTAAGCCTCCGTTCCCGGCTATCTCTGGTCTTTGGGGCAAACCTACTGTCATCAATAACGTCGAGACTTTGGCAAACGTTCCTTACATCGTCCGTGTCGGACCTAAGGAATATGCTAAGATCGGAACTGAGAAGTCTTCTGGAACTAAGGTTTTCGCTTTAGGCGGAAAAGTAAAGAATGTCGGCTTAGTCGAAGTTCCTATGGGAACTACTCTAAGAACTCTTATTTTCGATATCGGCGGCGGTATCCAAAACGACAAGAAGTTCCAGGCTATTCAGACTGGCGGCCCATCAGGCGGCTGTCTTACTACTGACGAACTTGATGTTCCGATTGATTATGATTCCCTGATCGCTCATGGTTCCATGATGGGATCTGGCGGCGCTATTGTCATGGATGAAGACAACTGCATGGTCGATGTCGCTAAGTTCTATATGCAGTTTATCTGTGATGAGTCCTGCGGAAAATGCTCTCAGTGCCGTATCGGCACCAAGAGACTTCTTGAGATCATGACTAGAATCACTGATGGCAAGGCTACTTTAGATGATCTTGAAAAACTTGAAGAGTTAGGTGAGACTATCAAGGTCGGCGCTCTCTGTGGTTTAGGACAGACAGCTGCTAACCCGATTCTCTCTACCTTGAGCAAATTCCATGATGTCTATATCCGTCATATCACTGATAAAAAGTGCGATGCCGGCGTCTGCAAGAAACTTGTCTCCTATCATATTGATCCTAACAAATGCCGTAAATGCTCGCTTTGTGCCAGAAACTGCCCCACCAAGGCTATTACCGGCGTGGTTGGCAAAGAAGCTTTCGTCATTGATCAGAAGAAGTGCATCAAGTGCGGAACCTGTATTGCAAGCTGCCACTTCGGTGCTATTTACAAGGAGTAAGGAAAATGGCCAAGAAAATTACAATCTATATTGAGAACAAACCCTATTTAGTCGATGAGGGTCTCTCTGTTCTTGAAGCTGCCAAGATCTGTGGCTTCAACATCCCTAACCTTTGCAACTGGCGTGATCACGATTGCTCTTTAGCAAGCTGCCGTGTTTGTCTTGTTCATGTCGATGGGGAAAGACGTCTCATTCCAAGCTGCGCCTATCCAGTCCGTGACGGCATCCATGTTTCAATCAATGATCCTGCTGCCATTGCTGCCAGACGTACTTCAGTTGAATTGCTTCTCTCCAATCATTATTACAACTGCCAGTCCTGCCGTAAGAACGGACATTGCGAATTACTGGAAGCGGCCCGTGAAGTCGGCGCCCGTCCTGAAATGTATGTCGGTAATAAAACTCAGACTACAATCGATGAGATAGCTCCTGGCATCGTCCGTGATACTTCCAAATGTATCTTATGCGGCCGTTGTGTCGAAGCCTGTAAAAAGGCCCAGGGTATCGGCATTCTCGGATTTGAGAATCGCGGTTTCAAGACCATTGTCGGACCTGTCGCCAATCGTTCGTTTGTCAATGTTCCCTGCATTCAGTGCGGTCAGTGCACCTTAGTCTGTCCGACCGGTGCCTTGATGGAGCACAATGACATCAACAGAGTTGAAAAAGCCTTTGCTGACAAGAAGACTGTCATCTGTATCGTAGCTCCTGCTGTCCGTGCCTCTATCGGCGAAGAATTCGGTGATAAAATCGGAACTAACAGCACTGGCAAATTAGCTGCCGCTCTTCATCGTTTAGGATTCTTCCGTGTCTTTGACAACAACTTCGGCGCTGACTTGACCATCATGGAAGAGGCTACTGAATTCGTTAAGAGATTCTCTTCTCATACCGCTAACCCGATGCTCACATCCTGTTCTCCTGGCTGGGTCAACTATATCGAGTATTATTATCCGAACCTTATTCCCCATCTCTCTACCTGCAAATCCCCTCAGCAGATGATGGGTGCCATCATCAAGTCCTACTATGCCGAAAAGCATAATCTCGACCGCTCTAAGATCGCCGTTGTCTCTGTTGTTCCCTGCGCAGCCAAAAAGTATGAGAGACAGAGAAAAGAAATGAATGTCGATGGCATTGAAGATATCGATGCTGTCATCACTACCCGTGAATTAGGACAGATGATCCGCAGAAGCGGCATCATCTGGAATCGTCTTCCCAATGAAGACTTCGACCATGATTTCATCGGAGAGAACTCCGGTGCCGGTGTTATCTTCGGTGTCACTGGCGGTGTCATGGAAGCTGCAATCAGAACCGCCTACCATATCCTTACCAATGAGGAGATGGAGCCGGTTGTTTTCCAGCCTTGCCGTGGTTTAGCCGGAATCAAGGATGCTTCCTTATCTATCAACGGAACAACCATCAATATTGCCGTATGCTCTGGTATGAAAAATGCCAAGATCCTCTTGAATCAGATCAATACCGGATCCTGCAAATACGATTTCATTGAGATCATGGGCTGCCCTGGCGGCTGCATCAATGGCGGCGGTCAGCCTTATGTCTTCCCTGTCTTCTTACCTAATGAAGATCCTGAAATCTGGAATACCTATGCTGAAAAGAGAGCTCAGGTTCTCTATGATGAAGATAAGGGCAAACCGATCAGAAGAAGCCATCTCAATCCTGATATTCAGAAATTGTATGCTGATTATCTTAAGCGTCCTGGTTCAGCAATCGCTGAGAAGCTTCTTCATACAACTTACGATGAACATCGTGAACAGTATCCGGAGCCGACACCAGAGACTACTCCGATTACTAAGGGCTGATAGAACGCAAAAGCTCTCTTTCTAAATGAAAGGGGGCTTTTTTGGAGTAACAGACTATTAGTTTTTTCAACAGTGTTGCTGCAAAACCTAGCAAGAATATGTAGATTATTGGATTATTGTTGCTCAAAGGACTTTATAGAGAAGTCGGTAGAAACCAAAGAATGAAAAAGATACGATTCTCTTAACCCCTGTCTTATTAATAAAAACCTTTAATTTGGCATTTGCAATTATTTGATGTAAATCAAATTTATAGTAACTGGTTCTGGGTTCCAATCACAATCACGGGCAAAATCATTATCAAACCTGCTTACATAATCTCCATATAAATGTAAAAATATCTTTTTTGTACTACCATATAATCTAAATAAAGAAAAGCAGTAACAGCCAATATAAGTGACGCTTCTTGGCAAATAAAAATTAGCATAACTATTGGCTCGGCTTCCTTGAAAACACAGCTCATCAATTCTTTGAATTTTAGCGGAACTGAGATTTAATCCATCTTTAAAAACATTTCCGCTAAAAGCATATTTTCCAAAATAATCAATCGTGGCATTTGTAAAAGTGTATTCTGTAAAATTTACATTGTCAAGGCTAAGATCGGATGGCTTAGGCCCGAAATAATTATATCCTTCGCGCTTAAAAGCATGCATTCCGATGCTTGTGATAACGGAATCGGTGAAATCAACATAGGTTATCTTTCCTGTTGATGTTAAATATTGAAATGCATATCCATCAATTTTCCCAATTTTTGCCTTTTGCATATTTACTTTATTTATTTGACAATGTGAGAAGGCATATTCGGAAATTGTATTGATTGTTGCCCCTGTCATGTTTAAGGTATAAATGGTTGCTTTTTCAAAACAATATTTGCTTATTTGGCTTATTTTAGCATTTGTATAATTCAAAGTTGGGAGACTAGTATTATAAAATGCATATTCATCAACTGTTGAAACATTCGACATTTCAATAATATCTTCGTAAAAATTATCATTAGTCAAATCACAGGACCTGAAAGCGTATTTTCCAATATGTGATACTTTTGTTCCTATTATGGATGCACATTTCTTTTTAGCTTTGACAAACTTATGCGATGTTTTAATCGAACTATCAGTTGGCTTTTGATTAGGATCAAAGGCATAATCCTCTATTGACTCTATATTGTTTGAGGAAGTGAAACTATAGGAAGTGAATCCAAAATCATAGAATGCTTTCACGCCGATTGTCGTAAGTGTTGGCGGGAAAACAATTTTGAAGGTATTGTCGCAGTTAAAAGGACTTAGCTTATTGTTTGTTGAGCTGTCTCCAAAAACTGAATATGCAGTTCCCTCTGGCTGATTTGGATTATAACCGATCTGAGTAATTGGGTGGACTACTTTTTTTGAATCAACTTTAACAGAATAATAGGCTGGTAATTCTAAAGAGGCAAATGTGTACATGGATGAAGTTTTTCCTAGTCCAACAGCAACGATTGTCGCAGGACTATTGGCTACTTCTATGCCGCCTTTAGGAAAAATGAGAGCTATTTTTGGGCCAGTCCAATCTGAAGCATCTTTAAAGCAAACAAGGGTATCGTCATTTGTTTTAAGACCAACTTCATTTCCAAATTCATCGTAATAACTCCCATCGCTTATGACCTTTTCAAAGCTCCATTCTGGAATTTTGATATTGGTCACTTCAGCGACAGCTTCGTTATCAGGAGAAGGAAAGATCCACTTTCCTTTTCCTTCCATGATGGTGAAACTAAAAATGATGCTTATTAAAATCAATAGGCAAGGAAAAAAGTTTCTGAAAATGCTTTTTCTTTTCATATAGAAAACCCCTCTGTAATTTAGTTCGAACTAAAGCTGTCTTTATTGGTTACTAAAAGCTCGTGACTAAGCCTATTTTTCAAAGTACTCAATCCCTTTATTTGCTCTGTTTAGTTCTACTGATTTGGTATTTTAGGCAGTTGTTATCCAGTTGTCAATTGTTCCAAGTCTGAACTATTGAAGAGCCATTTTTGAAAAAGATAAAAATACATATAATATAAATATTTTCCTTTTTTAGAGCGTTTTCGTTAATTTTCGTTGCCTTCGCCATTTCTTGATATAGTTAAAAATCAAAACAATTGTTTGATATGTGTTTTTCTAAGAAAATATTAAAAATGAAAAAGACCACTTTCTCTTTTTTTGACAATTTATTCAAAAAGACACGTAATTAAGAAAAATTATCTTCTATAAAAAATATGCGTAAAACTATTCTATTCAGGCATGAAAAAAGGAACCCGGATGAACAGGTCCCTTTAGAGACTTTAATTAATCGTAGTAGTAGAAGTGAGTATCAGCACTGTCTGAACTATAATCCCAGTCACTGGCGAAATTGCTTTCGGTTTGATAAGAGAGGTTATAGAGGCTGACGGCAACGTAGTTCTGGCATCCGCGGATGAAACCGGAACCGATATAGCTGATGGTTCCAGGAATATGGACATAGAGGTTGGTCTTATACTGCTTATTTCTCTGCTGATAGGCAAAGGAATACTGACCGATACTTTCGATTCCACTGTTTCTGAGATCGACGGTTCCGCTGATATTGCAGCTATTGAAGGCATATTCGGAAATGGCTCTTATCTTGGCGTTGCTGAAGATGACATTGGCATCATAATTCCATTTGAATGCGCCTTTTCCGATGGTGTCAATTTTGGCGTTTGTGAAGTTTACAGTATTGAGTTTTCTGCAGTTTCTGAAAGATTCCTCTCCGATAGTAGTTATATCAGTTCCAGTCATATCGAGTGTTCCGATTGAAGCTTCTGCAAAGGCACCATAACCGATAGTCTTTAAGGAGGTGTTGTTCTTTAAGTCTATGTTATTGAAGGTGGCCTGATAGAAAGCATACTGATCGATTGAGAAAAGCTTATTGCCAAAGAGAGCAGAATCAGTGAAAGTGGCAGAACGGAAGGCATCACTGCCGATGGTTTCGATATTGTTTTCGGAAGTGAAGGAGACATTTCTGATCTGAGTGCCATAGAAGGCTCTGGAAGCAATTTTTGTAGCAGTTGGAGGCAAAACGACCTTGAAGGAGTTGAAGGAATTAGTGAAGGTCCAGCCTACGCCGATATCGGTTATAGGATGAATCAGAAGAGAACCGGTATCACGAGAATACTCAGCATAATAAGCAGGGAATTCGACTTCGGTAAATTTGGCCGCTCCATTGACCCAGTTGACATAGTAGTAGGAAAGGGCCATAGGACTGTCATCAGTATAATATCCATCACTGGTAATGTAGGTGCTCTGGAAGGTAAGGTAGTTACCATGCTTATCAACATTCCTGACAATATTTCCAAATTCATCGTAATAGCCAGGAGCATTGATATCGGGACGGGATCCGAAGTTCCAATCAGGAACATTGATGTCTCCGACATCAGCGGAAGCCTGATTTTTATTGGAATCAAAGACCCAGGCACCATTTGCCTGACTTACGGCAATACCAAAACCTGTTCCGACTAATGCCAGAATGCTAGGAACGATAATTCTTAACAGGTTCTTTCTTTTCATAATAATGGTTTCTGCATCAACCATTTGGCCGCCTAAATAAACATATCAGCAATTGCTGATATCAGGAGTTGAAGACGGACTCGTATCTGATTTAAATAAACTCAGCCCTCTCGACAGTTAATGCTCCTTAATTATAGATGATGGAATACAATATTTCAACCTTCGTACTCAGTGAGGAACTTATTTTATCGCCTTTTAATATTCTGGTTAAGAAAACTCGTTGCATAGTCTTACTTATCAATAGATAAAAACGGCGATGAAAAGGCAATATTTTAATTTATTTTGAGAAGGATAAACCAAAGT
>DHDT01000016.1:0-1905 GCA_002399505.1 Caryophanales bacterium UBA4869
AGTGCCGATCTTGATATCGTTGCGGAGAAAGCGAGCCGAATGGTCAATGAGAATGCCTCAAAGGCACAGTCACAGGAAGAGTATGAAAAGAAATACAATGTCCTGTGCCAGAAGTTTGACTCCATAAAAAGCAGAATTGCCGAACTTGCAAATGAGAAGACAAAAAGAACAGTAAAAGCCCAGTCGGTCATTGACTTCAAGGAATGCCTTGATAAAGACAATAAGATTATTGGATGCTGGAATCAGGCACTATGGAACTCGTCAATTGACGAAGCTTTGGTGCATGCTGATGGAACTATTGAGTTTAAATTTTACAATGGCATGTCGATAATTGAAGAAATTGGAAAATGAGTTTGTTATACTTTTAACAACCGACTATAGCGGCTTCGGACTAACCCTTTGTCCGATTGCCATCATCAATGAGGTGGCGCCGTGCCAAACAACATAATGAATCGTGGCACGTTAATCCTAGGGATTCACTTTACAATCCTGGCTTTTTTCATTAACCGTGGTTTTCTATATTCAGAGAAAAAATAGGGGGTGCACTCGTGAAACGCTTTATATGCTAGGGGTGCACTTTGTATCAAATTTGTAGTTCAGTTCCAGTTTATGAATAGCACAGTCAGGCTGAGCCTGACTTTTTTTGTGAAAAGAAAAAATCCCCTCAGGCTTTAGACCCGAGGGGATTGATTATCAGAGAAACGACTAGTTGTTGGCTTTTCCGACAGAACCGAAGAGTTCCATCTTTTCCTTAACCTTGGCCTTGATGGCTTCATAGCCAGGCTTGAGAAGCTTTCTAGGATCAAATCCCTTATCGAGCTTGTCGATGTTGCCGGCTAAGACATATTCCTTGGTGGCTTCAGCGAAGACCAACTGGCAATCAGTGTTGACATTGATCTTAGAGACGCCTTCGTGAATGGCCTTCTTGATCTGATCATCAGGAATGCCGGTTCCGCCATGAAGAACTAACGGAATGTTTCCGGTAGCATCATGGATCTTCTGAAGGGCATCAAAATGAAGTCCCTTCCAGTCAGCAGGATAAATACCATGGATGTTTCCGATACCGGCAGCCAGGAAATCGATGCCTAAGCTGACGATCTTCTTGCACTCTTCGGGATCAGCGACTTCTCCATCAGCGGTGACACCATCTTCGGTTCCGCCGATAGCACCGACCTCAGCCTCGATAGAAAGACCTTTATCGTGAGCTAAAGCGACAAGTTCCTTAGTATCCTTGATGTTTTCATCAAAAGGAAGATGGGAACCGTCGAACATGATAGAAGTGAAGCCGGCTTCGATGCAGGCTTTGGCTCCTAAATAAGTTCCGTGATCAAGATGTAAAGCGACAGGGACAATGATGCCTAAGCTCTTGTCCATGGCTCTGACCATCTCAGCGACGGTGTAGAAACCAGTCATGTACTTAGCAGCGCCTTCAGAAACACCTAAGATAACCGGGGAATTTAATTCCTGAGCGGTGGTAAGGACAGCCTTTGTCCATTCCAAATCGTTGATGTTGAAATGACCGACAGCATAGTGGCCATCTCTAGCGGCTTTCAGAATTCTTGTAGCATTAACTAACATTTTTTGAACCTCCAAATTCAAAATCTCGCCTTTACTATTCTAGTAACTTTTAGACATATAGGCAATAATTTTCGGTCAGAGGGCTTTTTATCTATTATAGATAAGGACATCAGTTGATGAAACGCAATCATTTGTCTGTTAAAAGGCTGTCAATGAGCACCTTTTAATAACATAAAGATTAAAAGTTCTATACAAATGTATTTCTTTATCAAAGAGTCTAAGGCTAAAATATGCCATTCTGTGCATATATTTAATCTATTGCAAAAATAATAACTACCAAAAATAAAATAATGATTTATAATTACCCTGTTATATTTAAGCATTAGG
>DHDT01000016.1:2034-13879 GCA_002399505.1 Caryophanales bacterium UBA4869
GTCATCGCTATGTTTTCTCTTTTTATCCTCCCGGTATTCACTATTCGATGGCTAACAAATATAAGAAAACTCGAGGGGGTCATACTATGAATGAGTTGCACCTGCACTTAGATGGTTCAATAAGTCCTGAGACTTGTTTGGATCTCTATAAGCTTCAGCGCCGTCCTTTGCCGGCTAATACCGCTGTGGAATTAGCGGCTATTTTATCAAAGGCGGCAAATTCTAAAAGTTTGTCTGCTTTCATTGACGCTTTTGATATCGTCGACACTGTTTTGCAGCAAAACGAAGCCATCGAAAGAGTGACTTACGAACTCGTGAAGAGAATAGCCAATGCCGGCATCGATTATGCCGAAATCCGCTATGCGCCTGTTCTTTCCACCAAATTAGGTTTAAGTCAGTTAGAAGTCGTTCAGGCTATGCAGGCCGGTGTCAGCCGTGCCCAGAGAGAAAAGCCCGTCAAGATCGGTATCATTCTCTGCCTGATGCCAAATGCAAAAGAAATCGATAATCTGGATACCGTGGAAATCGCCCGTCAGCTTAAGGGAACCAATGTCTGTGCCCTCGACTGTGCCGGCAAGGAGACTTCCGGTTCGCTTCAGAAACTAGTCCCCTGCTTCACCTTGGCAAATAATTACGGAATACCTTTCACTATGCACGCAGGTGAAATCGATGCCCCCGAAAATGTCGACCTGGCCATCCAGTTAGGAGCCAAACGTATCGGGCACGGTACCTGCATTGTCAACTACCCCGAACTGATGAAGAAAGTCAAGGAGCACAACATTCTCATCGAATGCTGCCTGTCTTCCAACTTCGCTACCAAGGCTGTCGACCGCATTCTCGATCACCCTATCAAAAAGTTCTACGAATACGGAATACCCGTCTGTCTCAGTTCCGATGACCCGACCTTCCTCAACACAAATCTTGGCAATGAGTGGAAACTGGCCCGGGACGCCTTCCTCTTCACCTATGATGACTTAGCCAAGATGGATAATTTCGCCGGCGAATATCGCTTCCTCAAGTAAAAGCAAAACATTCAAAAAGTCTCAGTCTTCTCTTTCCGAGTCAATTCGGATTGAAGGCTGAGACTTTTTTTATTCGTCGATTTCCTCTTCCTGATAACGTCTGGCTTTGTTCTTGATTCTGTCGACTATGTCTTTTTTATAAGGACGGCCGAATTCTATCGTATATCCCTGGTCTTCGGTATTTAAGATGGTCAGCTTCTGTCCTAGATAGTAGATATGAGTCTTCTCCTTTTTCTCTACGCTTCCGACTAAGAATCCGGAGCGGAGAAAATCGTTGAGACAGTCACTTTCGTTTTTCCAGACCAAAGGGAACTGTTCTTCATTGAGAAGAACATTGATAGGTCTGATTATCTTATCGTCTTTTCTAACTTTGGGAGTGCCCTTGTTGACGAGAGAAGTGGGGTGATAAGTCTTGCCTTCATCATCTGATATCTCACGAATACGTAAAATATTATTGATAGAAACATTTTCATTTGGGGCAACCAGGTAGATGTCTTTTCTAAAGGAGGTTTCTCCTTCTTTTTTTCCGTATCTGTTCAGATAATCGATGAGCTTGGCAGAATCGGTATGGACTTCGTCTTTGGTGATATAAAGACTTCCGGCTCTAAGTTCGGAGAAGGTCATATCGTTGTTTAAGACGACATCGGCTTTCTTTCTTCCGGGTAGAATCGTCTTGATATAGGAAGGAACGATGTATTTGAAATAAAGTGATATCGTAAAGACATTGTTGGCACTGGTGGTCTTGGCATCTCGGATGATTCTTCTTAGGAAGAGAGATTTGGGATTGCCGTCGATGAAATCTTTGATGCAGTCGACGTCTTTAAGTGAATCAAGGAAAGATTTGTCGAGTCCGTAAATACCTTCGACGATTATGACATCATAGTCTTTACCATAAATCATCTTTCTGGTATTCAGTCTTTCAGAGACGACTTTGCTGTATTCTTTGACTTTGATGGATTGGTTTTGAAGGAGGTCTTTCACATCCTTGGCGGCTTCTTTGAGATTGTAGACTGTCGGTTCATCAAAGTTGAGTTTCTTCCATTCCTCATATAAGGCATCTAAGAACTTCTCAAGATCATCTTTAGGAAGAAGGTCTTTGATCTGTTCTCTTATTTTATCTAAGACAGGACGGGAGTATTTGGAATCAAAAGGGACATGATAAATGATTTTCTTTATCCTGTTTTCGATTTCTTCCAGGTTTTTGATCTTGCCCCCAAAATAATTTATGTTTACTTTGTTCGGTATGATTCCCGAAAGGCCGAAATTGTACTGGTCAAGAGAGATGATAAGTGCCCGGTGATTGTTCTTGTCTAAGAGGGTGGCTAAAAAGGCGGCAGCAAAACTTTTTCCGGAAGAAGATGCACCAGAGATGACGACGACGGTCTTATCATTCTTTTCGAGGCTTTCTTCAATCAAGTCAAGGTTAGCATAGCCCCATTTGTCCATATGATGAAATTCAAACATGTTAACCTCCGTTTATTACAGATTGATCCAGCTTAGAAGAGTACCAGAGACATTATAGATGATTTTTCCGATTGAGAAAGAGGAGTCTCCCAATTTCAAATCAGAGTTAAGCCAATCCTGGAAAGCGGTGTTGCCGTATTTAACCATCAGCTGACTAATCAATACCAAGATAGTCATGCCGATAATCATATAGATAGACATACCTAACATCGAGTTGATGGCTCCGGAGAATCTTCCCATCAGGGATTTGCCGTTTTCGCCGAAGACATCTCCGTGTCTGTCAGTCTTTCCGAAAATAATCCGGCATAGGACAAAGGCCAGGATAAAGAAGAAAAGAAAGCAGACACCCATAAGAACGAAGTTTGCAAAGGCGCTGGCCAGGGCGGTTTTGACATCGCCGTCTAAGACAATGGCATTAGTCGTTACCATACCCTGAAAGAAAGACGGAACATTGAGTTCAGTGAGAGCTTTTCCTAATGATTCAGTCTTGAAGGCAGTATTCTGACCGGCCAGGTCAACTGAAAATGATGATGTAGAAGGCAAGGTGTTCTTAAAAGCACCCGTTAAAAATTCATATCCGAGTCTCGTATTCATCAGGGCTCTGGCAACCGGAACACCGGCATAATATCCAAGTAAAATACCGCCGACGACACCTAATCTTGTGGTGCCGTGCTTATAGCCTTTGATCAATCCTAAAAGCAAAGCGACAAGAAGAAGAACAATGACAATCCAGTCGATGGTTCCAAGGTTCATACTTTATCCTCGATTGTAATAAATTGAGTCTTTGACATCCTGAGCATAGTTTTTGCCCATGAGGGTCTCGATGATATTCAAAGAGAAATCAACAGTGGCAGCACAGCTTCTTCCAGTGATGATCTTTCCGTCTCTGACTGTGTACTGATCGACATAGGTTCCCCCAAAGTCCTCATCCATGGAAGTGAAGCAGGTATATTTCTTTCCCTTGAGAATTCCTAAGTGCCCTAAGATGGTGGGACCGGCACAGATAGCGGCGATATATTTGTCGTGAGTGAAGAAACTCATGACCATAGCCAGAAAATCCTGGTTCTTCTCTTCTAAAACATATTCCGGTCCGCCGGGAATGACCAGCATATCATAGCTGTCGATATTGACAGTCTTGAGATTGATTAATTCCTTAGAGGTGACACCATATCTTCCGGTGGCTTCAGTATTGTCAATCGCACAGAAATCAACATCGAGCTTGGCCCTTCTTAACATGGCAACTGTTCCGATAGCCTCAAGTTCTTCATAGCCGTCAGTGACAACCACGAGTATTTTCATTTTTTGTTTCCTCCTGAATTGCGAAAAACTAACAATATTAGTATATATTTTATATAATAGAATGAATTAAATAAAGTGGTAGAAAATTAAATGCACGCAATAGTAAAAGAAAAACAAGACAATGTCGGTTACGAGTTTCCATTTGAAGGCGAGAAGCATCTGGCAACAGCTGTAATTCTCCCTTATCGGGAAGATACCTGGAGAGAAAAAGCCAAACCGGCTTTGGACGAATATTTCGAAGTAGTAAAGGCCATTTCTCAATATGAAAAAGTCCTTTTGATTGCCGACCCGGCCATCGACTATCACATCCTGACCCGTTTTCAGCTGAAGAATGTCACTTTCTTCCGCCACAAAACCGATGACAGCTGGGCCAGAGATACTCTGCCAGTCTTTTTAAGAAACAAAGACGGCTATCTTTTAGGAGTCGACTACGGATTCAACAGCTGGGGAGGAGATTACAACGGTCTCTATTTTCCCTATGACAACGACAACAATTTAGGAAAAGAACTTCTTCTCGATTTGAGTATCAGCCGTTTTGCCGACAAAGATTTCATCCTTGAAGGCGGAAGCATCCACACCGACGGAGAAGGAACTTTGCTGACTACTGAATGCTGTCTCTTATCCAAGGGAAGAAATCCAAAGCTAAACAGAAAACAGATTGAAGAACATCTGAAAAAGACCCTCAATCAGGACAAAGTCATCTTCCTTCCCTTTGGAATATACGAAGATGAAACATCCGGTCACATCGACAATATCTGCTGCTTCTTAGAACCTGGCGCTGTTCTTCTTGCCTATTGTGACGACCAGGAAGACCCACAGTACTTGATGTCGAGAAAAGACTATGAGGTCCTATCTCAGGAAACTGACAGCAAAGGAAGAAAACTGAAGATAATCAAGATGCCTCTGCCTAAGCCTCTCTACCTGACTGAAGAAGAAAGCCAGGGCATCGTCGAAGACAAGAATGCCATCGAAAGAAAAGCCGGAAGAAGACTGGCTGCCTCTTATGTCAACTGCTATATCGGAGAAACCTATGTCCTTCTTCCTCAGTTTGGAGTCGAGGAAGATAAGATTGCCTTTGATATCCTAGCTGAGTTCTACAGAGGGAAAAAGACGATCATTCCAATCCGTTCAAGAGAGATTCTCTTAGGCGGTGGGAACATTCACTGCATCACTAAACAGATTCCTTTTTCCGATCTTTATGAAATCGAATCAACGGAGGATTCAGAATGCAAAAAGTAACTCTATGTGCCACCCAGTTTGCCTGTAGCAAAGACTATGATGAAAACATCAGAAAAGCTACTTCGATAATCAAGGAAGCCAAGGAGAAAGGCGCTGATGTCATTCTTCTCCAGGAATTATTCCAACGGAATTATTTCTGCCAGATTGAAGACTATGACCGCTTTTCCTTTGCTGAGGAATATGAAAACAGCAAAACTTTAAAGTATTTTGAAAAAGTTGCCAAAGAATATAATGTCGTACTTCCTATATCTTTCTTTGAAAAACATGGCAACTGTTATTACAATTCCATCTGCGTCATCGACTCTGACGGAAAAAGACTTGGCCTTTATCGTAAAACTCATATTCCGACTGGCACCTGCTACGAGGAAAAGTTTTATTTCACCCCCGGTGATACCGGCTTCAAAGTCTTCGACACTCATTTTGGAAGACTGGGTATTGGCATCTGCTGGGATCAGTGGTTTGCAGAGACGGGCCGTCTTCTGACTCTGAAAGGCGCCCAGTATCTTCTCTTCCCTACCGCCATTGGCTCCGAGCCTATCTTACCTAGAGATTCCATGCTCCATTGGAGAAATGCGATGATTGGCCAGAGTGCGTTGAATATCATTCCTGTAGTCGCTTCTAACCGTATCGGAGTAGAAGACGAAAAGAACTCATCCATGTCTTTCTTCGGTTCCTCTTTTATCACCGATGAATGCGGAAACCTAGTCGAAAAAGCCGGTCGTGACCAAGAAGAGATTCTCGTTCACACCTTCGACCTGGACAGTACTGACCAGACCAGAAGAGAATGGGGTATCTTCCGTGACCGCCGTCCTTCCATGTATAAAGATATTCTCAAGACTGATGCTTCTGATTCTTCAAAGGAGGATTAACATGAGACTGATGTCATTTAATATGAATTCTATCAATGCCTACCTGAAAAAAGATCTTACTTCTCAGCTTCTGCCCTATAATCCTGATGTTCTCGGCATTGAAGAACTGAAGATGACTGAGAAAGAACACAAGGACTTCCCAGTCATCGATCCTTCCTATATTCCTTACTGGACTGTCAGCAAAGTCAAAAAAGGCTATGCTGGTACCGCTATCCTGACTAAAAAGGAACCATTGAGTGTACATTATGGTTTATTAGATAACGAATATGATGACGAAGGACGTGCCACTACTCTGGAATTCAAGGATTTCTTCTTTGTCACCTTATATGTTCCTAATTCCGGGGAAGAACTCAAACGTCTTTCCTATCGTATGGCTTTCGAAGAGAAGCTTCGCAGCTACCTCAAGTCACTGATGGCAATAAAACCCGTTATCGTAACTGGTGATTTGAATGTCGCCCACAACGAAATCGATCTGAAGAACCCCGCTTCCAATCACCATTCAGCCGGTTTCACCGATGAAGAGAGAGAACAGTTTGAGAATCTTCTTTCTATCGGTCTAGTCGACACTTACCGTTCTCTCAATCCTGACACCAGAAAATACTCCTATTGGTCCTACCTGAGAAATGCCAGGGCCACTAATGCCGGCTGGAGAATCGATTATTTCCTAGTCAGTGAAGAGCTGATGCCGAAAGTAAGAAGCAGTGAAATCCTCAACGACGTCTTTGGCTCCGATCACTGCCCCGTCATGTTAGATATCGACTTAGATTTCTAGTTTTCTCTTTAAGTTTCATTCTAAGTAAAGTATATTTAATATAACAACGTTTATTAATTTTCATTCGAACATGCTTTTAAACTGATTTATAGCTATTTCAGTTTTATAAATAAAGGACAATATAAATGGACAATCAAAACCAAAAACAGGGCTTTCAGCCTAATGCCGTCAATTATTCTACGGAAATCGGAAACTATCCTATCAAGGTTCTTGCCTTAGGCGGTCTCGATGAAAGCGGCAAGAACTGCTATGTCATCGAAGTCAACAATGATGCTTTTATCATCGAAGCCGGTCTCAAATACCCTAACTCCTCCATTCCGGGTGTCGATATCATCATTCCTGATTTTGAATACATCAAGACTATCGCAAAGAGAGTCAAAGGCATCATCATCACCCACGGACACGATGACCAGTACGGAGCTCTTCCTTACCTTCTCAATGTCTGCCGTGCTCCTATCTATGCCACCAAGACCACTATCACCATCATTCAGGAATTCTTCCGTACCAAATTCAAGAAAATCGACCAGTATACATTCAACATCGTCAGACCCAGTGACACACTCACTATCGCCGGACATGTCTTTGAATTGTTCCAGACTACTCATTCCGTAGCTGAGTCTTTCGGTTTCTCCCTCAAGACTCCTTTGGGAAACATCGTCTATACCTCCGACTTCATGTCTGATTATTCGCCTTTGAAAGATTTCCGATTCGATCTTCCCAAGGTTGCCAGATTATCTGAGAACACCAAGACTTTCCTATTGATGACCGAATCAGAAGCCAGCGACAAACCTGGCATCGCCTCTCCTAATCACAAAATCACCGATATCATCAAGACCGCTTTCGAAGAACCTACCGGAAAGACGTTCATCTCTATCTACAACCAGAACTTCTACAGCATACAGGAAGTCATCAATCTGGCCGTGAAGTATAAGAAGAAGATCTGCATCGCCAATCCCGAACAGATTCCCTTCTTTGATTCAATGGCCTCAATTGGAGACATCGTCATCCCTGAAAGCATGCGTGTCAGCATCAACGACGTCATGAGAACTGCTCCTAAAGATACCATCATCCTAGTCACTGGAAGCGGAGAAAACCTCTTCAACTACTGCAAGTCCATCTGTTACGGAAATATCAACGGCCTCAAGGTTGAACCTACTGACACTTGGATCAATGCCTCGCCTTCAGTTCCCGGAACTGAAGTGATTGCCACCGATGCTTCCGATACTATCTTCCGTACCGATTGCCATGTCATCACCATCAACCGCAAGAATTCCGCCTCTATGCACGCCCGTCAGGAAGACCTCAAAATGATGATTTCCCTCTTCCGTCCCCGTTACTATATGCCGGTCAAAGGCGAATTCCGTCTTTTGATGAACAATGCTAAGTTGGCAATTGACTTAGGTATCGGTCTTAACCACTTTAATACCTTTGTCTACGATAATGGTATGGCTTTGGCTTTTGATGATAAGGGCAACCCTGTCCGCAAGCTCATCATGATCAAGAACGGCGATATCATGGTTGACGGAAACAGCGTCGGTGACGTCAAGGAGGCGGCGATCAGCGAAAGACAGAAAATGGCTGATGGCGGTATCGTCTTGATGGGTCTCACCATATCATCCAAGCAAAAGAAGATCAGAAGTCAGCCCGATATTCAGATGCGCGGCTTCCTCTACCTGAAAGACTCCGAGCCTATTCTCAATCAGCTCAGTTCCATCTTCACCTCCACCGTCTCCTCCCTATTGACTGGTGAAAAGAGAATGAGTCTGATGGACATTCAGAAAAAGGTCAGCGACAAGGCGACTAAGTTCCTCTTCAAGAACACGCAGAAGGAGCCGATGATTCTCTGTGAGATCCTCGATGTCGATACCTTAGAAGAGATCAATCCCCGCTAATCAATAGAATAAAATAAAAGGTTTCATCCCGATTGAAGACTTCACTGAGTCTTATAGAGAATGAAACCTTTTTTAATGCATGAAAAAGGGCCGTCCACAAGAGAGGGCCCTCAAACTATCTTCTACTTGATCAGTTCAACGCCTTTGGAAGTTCCGATACGAGTAGCACCGGCTTCAATCATCTGAAGCATGGTCTCTTTGTCACGGATACCGCCAGCGGCTTTTACGCCCATCTCGGGACCGACTGTCTTTCTCATCAAGGCAACATCAGCGACAGTTGCTCCGCCTTTGGAGAAACCGGTAGATGTCTTGACAAAATCGGCCTTGGCCTCTTTAGATAACAGACAGGCACGGACCTTCTCTTCATCAGTCAAAAGACAGCATTCGATGATGACTTTGAGAACTTTGTCGCCACAGGCTTTCTTAAGTTCGGCGATTTCAGTTCTGACATAATCATCGTCATGATCTTTGAGTCTTCCGATATTGATTACCATATCGAGTTCTTCAGCTCCTTCAAAGAGAGCTTCTTTGGCCTCGCTGATTTTGCTGGCCATCATTGTCGCTCCTAAAGGGAAACCGATGACAGTGCAGACTTTGGTGTCGGTGCCTTTAAGCAAAGACGCACAGAGTCTGATGTAGGCAGGATTGATACAGACACTGGCAAAATGATGTTCTTTTGCCTCGAGACAGAGTTTCTCTATCTCATCCTTAGTAGCTTCCGGCTTTAAGTCGGTGTGATCGATCAGTCGATTGTATTCCATTTGAATGTACCTCTAGGTATATTCTATCAAAAACATGAGCAAATTTTAACTAGACTATTGAAAAAAGCATCGTCAATTGGTATACTTCTTAATTGCTGTTAACTAGTATAGAGAAAGACAGGAGATTTATTAAATATGGCAAACATCAAGTCGCAGAAAAAGCGTATCGAAATCGCTGAAGACAGAAGACAGAAGAATGCAGCTTTCAAATCCCAGATGAGACATGCTGTCAAGAAGGTTGACATCGCTGTTCAGGCCGGTGATTTAGAGAATGCTGAAGCTTTACTTCCTAATGCTATTTCTCTTCTCGACAAATCAGTCAAAGAGAACATTCAGCATCTTAATACCGCCTCTCGTCAGAAGGCTCGTATTATGAATGAAGTTCAGGCTCTCAAGAAGGCCCCTAAGAAGGATGTTTCCGAAGCCGCCAAGAAGGCTGAAGAAAAGGAAATCCTTAAGGAAGAGGCTGCTGAGAAGGCTGAGGCTAAAGAAGCTAAGTAATAGCTTCTCTCTATACAATAAAACCTTAGAGGTCACTCCTTAACCATTTTGGTTATAAAGTGACCTCTTTTTATTGCCTTAAAATTCCACCTTTTTTATCAACCAGTCTTTGCCCGACAAATAAGAAGAAGTGTAACTTCTTTGTAAATGAACTTAATCACGTTATTTGTCTTCTTTTCTTCAGTTTTATTCTGTTTATATATGTTATTTGATTATTAGTCGCCCTTTAAAATTTCAGCTAAAATCGTATATCTTAACAACCCGACACTTATTTGATACAATTAATTGCTTAGGGAAATGAAATTTAAAACTGGTTTATTTTTGCCGTTATCGATTCTGTTAGGGGCTGTCATAGTCTCATCGTTTTATCCGCCTGGGTTTTTCTTAATAAAAATTCAACAACGGCCGTCGTCGACAATATCCAGATCAATGATTGGGTATTTGATAATCTAAACGGCATCTATCCGATTAACGGCGGTTTCTATAAAAAGGATATAGACGGAAATGAAGTCTTAGTATCCAAAGAAGGGTTCCGACTTCTCGAAGGAACCTATTCTGATAACCAGATGAACAGCTCTTTTGTCTATGACGATTACACAACCGATGCCATCTATTATGAAACTGATTCCGTCACTGGAAAGAAATTGGGCTTTTTAGAAGATGATGACAATATCACCCTTACTGTCACCGGTATAAAATACCCGGATAAATCAGGAGCGACGATTCTGAGCTTCCCACTAAGTTTCGCTATTATAAAAACGGTGTTCTCGATCACAGTCAGGTCTATGATGTATCAGGCTATGATCCCTGCGCTTTCCATCCATATAACATTCATACCGGTGCCAATGAACAGCCTGACACCAAACTCCAGAACGTCTCAATTTTCGGGTATTATTCAAATTCCGGATATGAAGGAAACGGAGTCACTGGAATAGAGACCATCAATCTTCCCGAAGATTCCGGTTCTCTGGAATATTTGGCTGACCGTGTATTCGCCGGTCTTCCAAACCTCAAAAGCATGGATCTTTCAAATGCCGTCAATCTTAAGTTCATCGGTCAATATGCCTTCACCAGAAACTATGAATTGTCTTCCTTCAAGTTCCCTTCCACCATCGTTTCCAATAAAAGCACTAATCCTAATAACTACCAGAGAAAATACCGTTACTTCCCCGACTATAAGACAGCTACTGAAGCTGATTATCAAAAGTATCATAATCAAGGCGGTGAGCAGGTCTTCTCCACTAGATCAAACACTGTCAATCCTCTCAGCGGCCGTATTCCGATGAAGGCCTGTCTTGCCTACACATCTATCAAGACATTTGATTTCCGTGAATATCCTAATTTCACCTATATTCCCGCTGACTTCATGATCAACAATACCAAACTCGAAACTCTGGTCATAAGCAAGAACATTCTCGGTAACCTAAAAGACACCGCCTTTGGTTTCAGAAACGACAAGAACAAGCCAGGTGAATTGCCAAGTGATCAGCCAGGTGAATTAAGAGCTATCTATTATGAAGGTTCAGCAGACAATTTCAAGAATCTCGGATTCAGCGGCAGAACCTTTGTCGAAGACAGTACCATCGAAGGACGTTTCAAGAAGTTTGGAGCCGTCTACTCCAAGGCTTCTTCCTCCTTCGTCTATGATTCTTCTCTTGCTGACCCCTATATCTACTGTCTGGAAAAGAAGAACAACGGCAGTCGCGGTTATGAAAGAGTCGAATTCTTCTCCATCAAGACTCAGAATAACAATGGAGTCGAAGTTCCCGACAATGTCACGGTCCTTTCTTCTTCCAAACAGACAATCGACAATAACTTCAACAGTCTTCCTTCTAACTTTGAGACAGTCGCTCCTTCCTCAACGATAAAGAGTAGGCTATCTAATATCTATGACACGACCTTAAGCTATAACTTCTTCATCACCAAGAGCCCGACTTTAGGTACAGCGACTGTCAACAATGACGGAACCTTCACTTATAAGTCTTTTGCAAACAAGGGGCATGACTCCTTCACAGTCTCAAGCCTT
>DHDT01000016.1:13976-17360 GCA_002399505.1 Caryophanales bacterium UBA4869
CTTCACAGTCTCAAGCCTTGCCGGAAAGAACAAAGTCTCTCTTAAAGTAGAAGTCGATATCATCTAAAACAAAAATCCCTGAGCCACCTAAGCTCAGGGTTTTTCTTTGATTCTTTAATCAGCGGGCGCGCAGATACTTGGATTGGAAGAGTGATATGAACAGTTCCAGCCTCTCGTCTCCGTTATCGCCCTTAATCTTGATTCCTTCTTCGATTTCGCCTAGTTCGACTAAGACATCGATCAAAGTGTCATAACTGATATACCGAGTCTCTCGGCGGGCAAAATAGAGCCTTTTTGGATTGACCTTGGTTCCTTTCCCGGAAAGCTCAAAGGCGATCTTACCATCGTTATAGCCTTCTTCGATTAAGTAACGGGCCAAAGCCAGGAATCTAAACTGAGTGACAAAAGCCGGCAGAAGGCCCAAAGGGTCATTGCCGCCTTTTCTCAGGTCCCGATAGAATCTCAAAGCCTTGGGGACATTGTTTGAAAGCAGAGAGGAGACTATTTCAAAGATGTTGTTTTCCAGAGGCTTATGAACCAAAAGCTTCACATCGTCAGCGCGTACTTTATCGGTATAGGTCAAAAGTTTTTCCAGAGAATTGACAAACAGAAGATAATCACCCTGACAGTAATCGACAAGAAGGCTGGCGCCTTCTCTGTCGATGTCTTTGTTTTCTTCTTTGGCTTTTCTCATTGCCATGCCTATCAGATCTTCATTAGATGGATTTTCGCAGAGGACAAAATCCGCAGCCTCGCTTTTCAGAAGCAAAATTATCTCGTTCTTGCTGTCGATTTTTCCCGGAACCAGAAAATACAAGTCAGTTTCATCAGCTAGACCTTCCAGAGCAGAAAGAAGACTCTTGTAGTCCTGGTCTTTTTCTTTGATAGCACCTTTTTCTTTCTTTTTGGCATCAGAAAGAAAATAGGCGTTAGAGAAGACGATGGTTTTCTTTTCACCGAAAAGAGACAGAGAGGAAAGGTCATCGACTAAATCGGAGACCTGGTCCTTGAAGCCGTCATATTTTGTGACATTCTGAAGCTCTTCTTTTCGGCAGGCTTTGATGACAGCTTTCTTGGCCGTATAGGAAACTAAGCCCGTGTCAGAACCGAAGTAGACAGAGATCATCTTTCTTCAATCTTTTCAAAGTCGACATCCGGTTCATCAACGACAGTGACCTTCTCCATGACGATAGGAGTAAAAGGACGATCATCGCCGTCTTTGCGAACAGAAGCAATTTTATCAACAATATCCATACCTTCAGTCACAGTGCCGAAAGCGGCATACTGACCATCAAGGAATGTATCATCGTGATCGCAGATGAAGAACTGACTGCCGGCACTGTCTAAATCCATGGCTCTGGCCATCGAGACAACGCCTCTTTTATGAGAGAGTGTGTTCTTGACGCCATTGACGGAGAATTCGCCTTTGATGGAATAGCCAGGACCGCCGGCACCAGTACCGGTTGGGTCGCCGCCCTGAATCATGAAGTTCTTGATTACTCGATGGAAGATAAGTCCGTCATAGAAACCTTTTTTAGCTAAGCTGACAAAGTTAGCGGAGCTGATAGGAGCCTTCTCCCGATTGAGACTGATTTTGATATCGCCTAAACCCTTGACTGTGATAATGACCATGGTCAATCCTCTTTTCTTTATATGTATATATTATAAGGTATTCTAATCGTATATTGACACAAAAAGACCCGCTTTTAAGCGGGTCTCATATTTTACTTCTTGGTGCTGTCTTGATTCTTGACGGCGTTGATTTTAGCTTCGATGGCAGCCTGATCACCTAAATAATAATGCTTGATAGGCTTGAGGTTCTCATCGAGTTCATAAACGAGCGGTACACCGGTAGGAATATTGAGTCCGGCGATATCTTCATCAGAGATGTTATCGAGATATTTGACCAGAGCTCTCAGAGAATTTCCGTGAGCGGCAATCAAAACCTTCTTGCCGGCTTTGATTTCCGGAACGATGACTTCATTGTAATAAGGAACGACACGGGCAATAGTGTCCTTTAAGGATTCATGTAAAGGAAGATCCTTGGGATCGATATTCTTGTACATTTCCTGGTTGGCCGGATTTCTCTTGTCAGAGACATCTAGAGCCGGAGGAGCGATATCGAATGATCTTCTCCACTGATGGACCTGTTCAGCACCGTACTTAGCAGCAGTCTCAGACTTGTTGAGACCCTGTAAGGCGCCATAATGTCTCTCGTTGAGATGATAATCCTTGATGACAGGAAGATAATCCTGATCGACACCATCGAGAACATGCCAGGCAGTATGGATGGCTCTCTTTAAAGTAGAAGTATAGACGACATCAAACTTGTAGCCGTCAGCAGCCAAAAGTTTTCCGCCGTTGATAGCCTCAGTGACACCCTTCTCGCTCAGCTCGACATCGGTCCAGCCTGTGAAGAGATTGAGTTTGTTCCACTCACTCTCGCCGTGGCGGATAAGCACTAATTTTGTCATAGTATTTCCTCCGTTATTTCGCAACCCTATTATTATAGTCTTTATTTTTCCCGGTTTGAATAGGAGGGATATATTTTTGTCTCCTTCAAGAACGAGAAAACGACAATGAATATCAGCCAGTCAGATCAATCTCTGACTAGAGATTCTTATACATGATGATTTCGACTTCTTTGGTGATATCTCGGCATTTGTCAGTGACGTATTCAAACATGCCGTAGATATCTTCAGCTAAGACGGTATTGCTGTCGTTGTCTGGATTCTTGACGTAGAGAGCGTGAACGTTCTCTTCATACATGTGATCAGTCTGTTCTTCAAGATTTCTGACGTTTTCGATAAGGGGATCCATCAGTTTCTTGTTAGTGATGTTCTGAAGGTTCTTCAAAACTTCGACTACGGCGACAACGGCCCGATGAGCGATATCGAGGAAAAGAGGGGTCTTATCAGGAAGCTGTTTGTAGTCACGAAGATAGATCTTGTAGGAGATCTCATCGATAGAATCGGTCAGATCATCGATAGCGTCCAAAAGAAGGAAGATATCTTCACGATCGATTGGAGTCATGAATTCTCTAGCCAGTCTCTCTTCGATTTCATGCTTGATGTCATCAGCCTGATGCTCGATTGCATGGACGGTGTTCTTCATGGTGAGGGCGTCTTCATCAGGGAAGTTCAATATCCCCTTCTTGAGCTCTTCCATAGCGCGAAGAGAATAATCGCCGACGACTGCGAACTGATCGAAGAAATAATTGCTTTTCTTTTTCTGGAACATTTTTCTTTCTCCTTTTTTATGAGACGATGCCAGGTATAGCAAAGAGGATATACGTCATAACAAAGCCGATTAAAATACAGCCGGGGAAGGTGAAGACCCAAGTCAGCATCATATCGATAGCCACCCGCCAGTTGACCTTCTTGG
>DHDT01000016.1:17430-36098 GCA_002399505.1 Caryophanales bacterium UBA4869
AACCCGCCAGTTGACCTTCTTGGCGCCTTTAGTGAGACCGACACCGATAATGGAGCAGGTCTTGACTTGACTGGTCGATACCGGCCAGCCGCATAAAGAAGAGAGAATCAAGGCAAAAAAGGCCGATAAATCAGTGGCAAAGCCCTGATACGGTTCTAAGTCAACCATACCCATGCCGACTTTTTTGATAATACGGTAACCGCCGATTGAGGTTCCAAGACCCATGACGATAGCGACTAAGAAGGGCAGCCAGAGGAAGTTAGGATTATGAAGGAAATCCATGATGAAACCGGCAGAATTAGGGTCAGCGAGAACAGTTCCGCCGCCATAGGCGACAGTCCCTAGATACAAAGCCAGATAGATGATGCCGACAAACTTGAGACCATCCTGGGCGCCATGAGCAAAGGCCATGCCGGCAGCGGATGATATCTGAGCCCATTTAAAGAAAAGAGTAGTCTTTCCGCGGACCATCTTCTTGCAGATGACTTCGATAATCTTCGTCACTAAGAATCCAAGTCCTAAGCCACAGACTCCCGATACGACAAATCCTAAGCCAACTGAAGACCAGGAATCTCCGGAAGGGGAAACATCGAATCCCTTGACCATCATGGCAAAGCAGGCACCGGTAAGACCGGCGATAAGGGCGTGGGATTCCGAAGAAGGAAGACCAAAGGCCCAAGCTAAGATTCCCCAGGCTACAACGCCTATCATGCCGGCTGATAGACCGACCAGGGCATTTTGGGCATTGGTGGAGGCATTGGCACCGGTGAATTCGCCGAAATTGACTAAACCGGCAATGGATTCGGCAACACCAGCTGCCAGAAGAGAAAAGGTCAAGACACCTATCAAATTAAAAACAGCGGCCATGGCGATGGCTTTCTTGGGTGCTATTGCTCTAGTAGAGATGCAAGTAGCTACCGCATTAGGCGCATCGGTCCAGCCGTTGATAAAGACAACGCCAAGAGCCAAAATAATCGTAATTACAATCAGTGGGCTTTGTCCCAGGAGCTGAAAAAACTGAGATATAGACACTGATCCCGATGTTTGATCGGCAAGTATCATAACAAGATCAGTGTTCATTTGTTTTCCTCGTTAAACGTAATACTAGAAAAAGATACTATATAAATATATCAAAAAGATAGTTTTTTTAAAAGATTTCTCTTACTTTTCAGCGTAAGCTTGTACTCATATATCGCAGCCAGGAATAATAGAGAAGGGAAAAACAGCTGCTTTCCTTATTATATATCTATATATTATTGGTAATTATTAAGGCCCTGAGAATAGAAAAGCTTGAAAGTACTTCTCAGTTTTTCCGGTTTGATAACCTCAGCTTCACTGCCAAACCTGGTGAAATAATGAATGAGCTGATAAAAAGGAGCGATGAAGAAATATCTGTTTCCTTCTACTTTATAGGGTTCAGGACGGTTGTGCCAGATATTCCTGAAGGATTTTTCACCGGCTTTATTCAAGACGATCTCAGCATTGACAATCTCACCTTTTCCGTATTCGATAGCCGAAGAGGAAACCTTCTGAAGTTCTTTTTTCTGAGTAGGAGTAAATTCAAAGCTGTGGTTAGTCAAAGTCAATCCTACTACCTTATATAGATGAATAGATAAAATAGATTTTCCTCCCAGGAGTCCAATAACATAGATGAAGTTCTCCTCTTTGGTCGTCTTCATCTCATAAGGATAGAAATCGACATTTTCCTTATTGAAACGAATCTTTAACACCTTCTTCTTTTGAATGGCCTCATTGATGAAGTTGACTTCTCTGGTAAAGATCACTGCTTCTCTTTCCGATTGATTCAAACGAAGATAATTGTGAAAGAGAGTACGAAAATAATTAGATATCGACTGATTCTGAAGCAGGTTTACTTCAATGTAGTTGAAGATATCCACATTCTCCTTGTTGGGGCGGAAGGAGATTGAACAGTCCCGGTTCATACTGATAATGCTGTCGCGAGGCGGATTCAAGGCGATTGAGAGAATAGAATCCTTTAAGTCATTGACATCACCCTTGATGTTGTTTTTCAGCTGCTGATCCAAAAGAGAAGAAATCAATTCATTCCTGTTTTCATCATCTTTGTAATAATTGCAGACAAGCTGATTGATGAATTGATTTCTTTTGGGATCGCCGTTTTCTTTTACATACCCAAAAGAATTCATGTCATTCATGAGAGAGTAATAGTCTCTGTAAGATAGGTTTACTTTGATTTTATCTTCCATTTTTGCACCTCAAGTTCCTAATTAAGGAACACAATTTAATTTATAATACCATAAAACTACCTATTTATAGAACATTTTATGGAACACTAATAATTTATTATCTGTCCCTACGATATCATTTCAAGACTCACTTATAATGAAATTGCAGAAGAAAAGATATCGTGCGACATCAGTTCAAAGGAGGAAGGCATATGTCCAATGTTAAAATATATGCAAAAACGATTGAAGACGAAGCAAGAAAACAGATTGAGGACTTAGCAAGTCTTGCAGCTTTCAGCTCCTCCGTCATCAGAATCATGCCTGACTGCCATTCGGGAAAAGGCTGTGTCATCGGATTTACTGCCGACTTAGGAGACAAAACGATTCCCAATATCGTCGGCGTCGATATCGGATGCGGAATGCTGGCAACAAAAATCGACTGCTCCAATCCTGACTTGGAAAAACTAGATCAGATCATCAAAACCAATATTCCCTCCGGCATGGATGTCAACGAACAAGTCAGAAAAGAATTTGATACAAGCTCAATACGCTGTCTTTCAAAAATCAATAACAGGAAAAACAGAATTCCCCGTTCCTTAGGTACTTTAGGAGGTGGCAACCATTTTATCGAATTAGATAAATCGGAAGACGGCTCCGTCTATCTTGTCGTCCACACAGGTTCAAGAAACCTTGGAAAGCAGATAGCGGAAATCTATCAGTATCAAGCCATTGAGGATCTTTCCAATTCTGAAAAAGAACGAAATGAAATTGAGAGTATGATCAAGACTTTGAAAGAGGAGGAAAGAGGCATAGAAATACCAAACGCCATCAAGGAAATAAAGAATTACTACGCCAAACAGCCAGTTATCCCCAATGATTTCTGTTACCTAGAAGGAAAGCACCGCGAAGACTATCTTTTCGATATGAGACTGGCTCAGGAATGGGCCAAGGCAAACCGCCTTCTTATAACCGACACCATTCTTGACAAGATGGGCTGGAATAAAGTCGATCAATTTGAATCCGTCCACAATTACATCGATGACAAGGATATGGTAAGAAAAGGTGCGATATCGGCCTTTAAGGGAGAGAAATTAATAATCCCTCTCAATATGAGAGACGGAACCATCATCGGCATCGGAAAGGGAAACAAGGATTGGAACTATTCCGCACCTCATGGTGTGGGAAGGAAATACTCTCGCTCCGTGGCTAAGAAAACTCTTAGTCTTGAAGAATTCCAAGAAGAGATGAAAGGCATCTATACCACCACCGCCAATATCAGCACAATCGATGAAGCCCCGATGGCTTATAAGAACTCCAACGAGATACTAGAAGCCATCAAGCCGACTGTCGAAGTGGAGACTGTCATCAAGCCCATCTACAATTTCAAAGCCGCATAACTGAAAATAGGCAGAGAGGGAACTCTGCCTATTTTTCTCTATGGTCTGTTACCGCCGCCTCCGCCGCCGGGATTGCCCCCGCCTTGCTGCTGGCCGACAATTGTAACCTTGCTACTTATTGTAAACGAATAAGAATAAGAACCGGCTGTTATCTTATAGGTAGAGCCGTTTTTCAAATCGGCAGAAGAGATGACAGCACTTTGATAAGCCTTAGCAGAAGTATATTTGATGACTTCATTGTCAGAGCTATCGGTGATGGTAACTGCAGTGTTTGCGCTCAAAGATGATGGGAATCCGGCTGACACTGAATACTGAGCAGAACTCGTGCCTGGTGCTTCGACCATGCCAGAGGCGCCTACTGCTACTAAAGTACCGCCGTCCATTTTGAATCCGCCGTTTGTATCTAGGGCACCATTGTTGGAGCTTGTCGGTCCATCGATATAGACAGTTCCGCCAGTCATGGACATCGTGCCATTTGAGTCTAAGCCATCACCCTGGGCGTTGACTTTGACAGTACCGCCGGTAATGAGAATGTAGAGATTGGAATTGTTCTGCTGAGAATCGGATCCATCAGAGGCATTGAAGCCGTCATCCGAAGAGACAACGGATACAAAGCCGCCGTCGATGAAGATCTTCTGAGCTTCCACGCCTTCATAACAGTTGGTGGCATAGATAGAGGAACCATCATCGACATAGATGCTGTTATCGGCATGATAGGCGTCTTCGTTAGCTTCGACAGTCACCTTTGAATGTATAGCCGTTCCATCAGATGCCGTTGCTCCTTGAAATATCAGAGAGCCAGAGGCATTGAAGGCATCGTCTTTGGCAGAGCAGGTGATAGTGCATCCTTCAACCAAGATGGTTCCGTACATATCATTGGCCGTTACAGTCGATCCTACTTCAAGTCCGCCTGATTTTATACACTGATCACTTGATTCAGTCGAGCCGCTTTGAGTATAACCGGCCCCGGAGGTGATATCGACGGTGCTTCCAAGAAGATAGACGAATTCATCCCCTTTGAGGACATCGCTGCCTTCATTGCTATGCAGGTCAAGAACAGAGTTTTTCACTAAGACAAAACCGACAGAATCAGTGGCATCATCTTCGATATCTTCAAAGTCAGAATAGATGGACTTTCCGGCCACATCATCAGTACTGACACTCGCTCCATAGATGATGACACAATCATCACCCTTAAGTCCCGAGTCGGAGGAATGAGGAACATTGACAGTCGTTCCGCCTAATATTTTCAAAGCCTGACCAGCCTTGATAGCATGGGCGCCTTCAGTTTTGTCACTGCTAGCCTGATAGGAAGAAACATTCAAAGTACCGCCTCCGGTGATGACGAGATTCTTCTTGGCTTTGATCGTGGCATCAGGATTGTCGTTGACATAGGCTGCAGTTGTCTTGACAGTCGATGTCGTACCAGTCGGTATGACAATCTTCTTCGATTTCTTTCCGGTGAAGAGGATTGCGGGTCCGAAAGTACAGGTCATATCGACGTTCTTCAAAATCAGTGTGATTTTATCTGCCAAAGCCGAGGATATCTGGAAATCAGCATAAGTTCCCGCATTGACAAGATACACGCCGGCCGTATTGATGACGACAGTCTTGTTGTCAGTCAAAGTCAGCCTTGCAGTATCGCTGACTGATATTGTGCCATCAGTAATAGAGATTGACGCATCAGCCGTGCTTTCATCAACCGTTCCATCCTCAGCATCGTCAAGAGCGTAGTCCTCACTGACGCCGATACCAGTATGAATAGAATTGATGATAGTGTTTATGGCAGCATTAGAAGTGGTGGCATCAGGAACAGTGGCGACGTCGCCCCCGCCCCCTAAGACATCGCCGGAATAATCATCGAGAGCATCATCGCCACTGCTGACGTTGGTGATGCTACTAGAAGAGCCGGTGGCTCCAGTTTCAACATCATCGGAATCATCTGAGGTGCCGCAGCCAGTAATGGTCAAAGCGGCTACTAGGGATAACATCCCTAGGAGAGTTCTCTTTTTCATCTTGTTTCTCCTCCTATCTACTTGAATTATATGTGAAGGATATTTAGATTTCTTTATTTTTTTCATACCTAAAACTGATAAAGAAAATAAATATAAGGAAAACTACCTTATATTTCCCTTCTAATCATTCGTAAATATTCCAAAAACAGCAAATCTAAAAAAGTCCATTAAAAAAGAACTTTTTTACTTTAAGCGCATTTAAAAACAGACTAACTTTTTTTATGTTCCTTTGTAATACAGATAATACAGCTATATAGTTAGGAAACCGCTTACAATCTTTTACAGAGTATTAAAAAAGACCACTTATTGAAAATGGTCTTTCGTTATTTGTCAGCGCTCTTCGCGGAAATAGGGGACACCTAGACTCTCAGGCGGCTGATTTTCTTTCTTGTGCCGTATCGAGTTGATCACTAAGACCAAAATAGTGACAAAATAAGGAATTATCTGAAGAAGTTCAGTAAGGCCGGTGAAAGGTGTGATATTAAGGATTGTCGGTAGGAAGTTCCAAGCCCAATAAAGAAGACCAAAGAGACAGGAGCCCCAAAGCAGATGAATGGAACGCCAGGTAGAGAAGATGACTAAGGCGACAGCCAGCCAGCCTATCGATTCTATATTATTGTTAGTTGACCAGAGTCCGGAAGCGAAAGTATATGTATAGGTGATTCCGGCAATGCCAGCCAGAGAACATCCGAATATTGTCGCCAGATATCTATATCTTGTGACATCGATGCCGTTAGCATCGGCAGTAGCCGGGTTTTCGCCGACTGCCTTCAAATTCAAGCCGATTCTGGTTTTGTTATAGAAGATATGAAGGACAACAGCCAAAATGACACCGGCGATAGTCATAAAACCATATCCGAACAACAGCTTTCCGACATAGGGAATTGAGGAGAGATAAGGAATAGGAGTCGTAAAGACCTGATGGGCAAAAGAAGCGGTGATATCGCCGATTTTCAAAGTAGTGGAAAGGAATTTTCCAAACCCGACGCCAAAAGTCGTCAACAGAAGTCCCATGACATTCTGATTGCACTTGAAGGTGACACACATCACCGAATAGAGAAGCCCTAAGAGTCCTCCGACAATGATTGCCGTTATCAAGGCTATCATAACAAGGAGGAAGGCATTAGGAGAGGAAGTGGAGTTGACATAGAGTAGACAGACATAGAAAGATGAGGAAGCAGAAAGATACATGATTCCCGGGACACCGAGATTGAGATGGCCGGCTTTTTCCGTCATCGCCTCGCCTAAGGAAGCATAGAGAATGATGGTGCCGAAGACGACTGCTTTGAAGATCCAGGATATAAAGGTATCCATAACTATTTGGCCTCCTTGATTCCGGAAGTTAGAAGTAAGTAGCGGTCTTTGCTCTTCCTATCGCGGTAGATTAGACGGTAATTGACAAAGAAATGAGAAAGCATGATGGCAAGGATAATGACAAAGAGTATCAGTTCACAGGAATACTCGTTCAGTGAATCAGAGAAATTGGCATTCCCGAGATTAGAGGCTCCTCTATTCAGAAAGATGATAAGGAAAGAGTAGATGATCATCATGAAAGGATTGAAGCCTGATAACCAGCAGACGATGATAGCGGTGAAGCCATAGGCTCCGGAAGTAGTAGCTGAAATCACATGGTCATAAAGCGACACGTAGAAGAAGCCGACGATTCCGCAGATGGCTCCTGAAAGTATCAGAGTTCTCATCGTCACTAAGCTGACACGGATACCGGAATATTTGGCGGTGTTTTTGCTCTCTCCGACAACCTTGATCTCGTAGCCATGCTTAGTCTTCTTGATGTAGATGAAGGTAGTGACGGCAAGAAGAAGAGAAAGAAGAAGAGGAATAAAGGCCTTGTTATTGAGAATATCCGGCAAGAATTCAAAGGTTGTCGTCAGCCAGCCGACTTTGGTAGTCGAATTGATCTGACCCATCTGAGGAGAATTGCCTTTCCAGATGTCATTGCAGAAAGTGACTAACAAAGCGGCGATATAATTCATCATCAGAGTGAATAAAGTCTCATTTGTTCCGAACTTGCTTTTAAAGAATGCGGGAATGAAAGCCCAGAGGCCGCCACCGACAATACCAGCTAAAAGAGAAATGATTATAACTAAGTAAGAAGGCAGGAAATTAAGATAGATCATTGTCACAGAACAGAGAAGTCCGCCCATGAGTATCTGGCCCTGAGCGCCGACATTCCAGAATTTCATCGTATAGGCGGGAGTCAAAGCCAAGCTGATGGCAAGAAGAATGGCAAACTCCTTGATGGTGCTCCAGGCTTTGATGGAATTCTGGAAGGTGCCGTTGAAGATATACAATACCGCAGTAAAGGGATTCTTTCCCGAAACTATAAATAAGAAGAGGATGGAGATGACACAGGCGACTAAAAGACAGAGGAACGTATAGAAAAACTTACGGGGACGGCTGATATCGTTTCTCTTAGCGATACGGATAAGAGGTTCTTTCTTCATAGTTTTCATGCTTGCACCTTCCTCTCACCGGCCATCATCCTGCCGACTTCGATTTTAGTTGTCTTTCTCGAATCGACAATACCACTCATCTTCCCGTCACAGAGAACTAAGATTCTGTCAGTGAGAGCAAGCAATACATCCAAGTCTTCCCCGACATAGATGACAGCAGTGCCCTTCTTTTTCTGCTGGTCTAAGATGTTATAGATAGCATAGGAGGTATTGATATCGAGTCCTCTTACCGCATAGGCGGTCAAAAGAAGTCTCGGACTCATCGCAATCTCTCGACCAACCAGGACCTTCTGGACATTGCCTCCCGAGAGTTTTCTCACTGGAGTCTTCGTATCAGGAGCTACGACATTTAAATCCTTCATGACATTCTTTGCCAGACGGGAAGGCTCTTTTTCCTCAACAAAGGGAGAAAAGCCGTTTTCATAACTTCGAAGCATCATGTTCTCAGTCATGCCCATATCACCGACTAAGCCCATTCCCAGACGGTCTTCAGGAACAAAGGCCAGACCGACACCCAGTTTTCGGATGGCTTTGGGATTCTTTCCGACCAGATGGACTTTTTTCTGTTCAGAATCAAAATAATTTATATGAGAATGCAAAGCCGCCTTCTGTAATCCGGCAATAGCCTCTAAAAGAGGTTTCTGCCCGCTTCCGGATACTCCGGCAATTCCTAAGATCTCTCCGCCATAACACTCAAAGCTGATATTGTCCAAAGCCTTATTTCCGTCATCGCCATAGACATTCAGATGTCTGATTTCCAGCACTCTGTCCTTATAGCTAGGTTCTGAACGATCGATTTTCAGTTCCACATGCTCACCGACCATCAAGTCAGTCAGCTTTTCGGAGTCGGCGTCTTTTGTATTGAGGACTTCGACCAATTCGCCTTTTCTGAGAATGCCTACCCGATCTGAGATTGCCAGGACTTCGTTTAGTTTGTGGGTGATGATGATAATCGCCTTCCCATCAGCCCTCATCTTTCTTAAGACCGTGAAGAGACGTTCGGTTTCCTGAGGAGTCAAGACGGCAGTCGGCTCGTCTAGAATCATCGTATCTACGCCTCGATAGAGAACCTTCATTATTTCGACAGTCTGCTTTTCGCTGACGCTCATCTCATAGATCTTTTTCTTGGGGTCGATATTGAAAGAGTAGCGGCTGGCGATTTCCTCGACTTTGTTTTCAACCTGTTTTTTGTTGATGAAGAACTTGCCTTTCAGACCCAAGATGATGTTTTCGCTGGCGGTGAAAACATCGATGAGCTTGAAATGCTGGTGAATCATTCCGATTCCCTCGTTTAAAGCATCCTTAGGAGAAGAGAAAGTCTTTTTGACGCCATCGATGAAGATACTGCCGGAATCAGGATAATAGATTCCGGAAAGTATGTTCATCAGAGTAGATTTTCCACTTCCGTTTTCTCCTAAAAGTGCAAGGATTTCTCCTTTTCTGATATCGAGTGAAACATTGCTGTTTGCGATAGTCTTTCCGAATGTCTTAGTTATATTTCTAAGTTTGATGGTTTCTGTCATGTGCTGTCCTTTATAAAAATCAAAAGCATCTGGGGAGGAAAATCCTCCCCAGATGATAGAAATAACAGATATTACTTATTGAGAAGGTTGATGCCATCGATGGCAAGAGAGAAATAAGGGGCAGAACGAGTGACACTCTCTTCAACATAGCTGACAGAACCGGAAGTCTTCACAGTTTCAACAGTGTCGCCATGATAGACTTCGACAGGAGCAGAGCCAGTGTAATCCATGTAGGAGAAATTGACTTCATTGGTGGTGACAGTCTTGCCGCTTACTTTGAACTTGGAAGTATCGAAGACGTGGAGGGAGCCGTTCTTGATGGCAGTGACTGCACTATCGACAGCAGCCTGAGTTCCAGTGGCGCAGTTTTTGCCTAAAGCGGTAAGTCCGACAGCGCCAGTCTCATATCCTTCAGCCCAGTCAGCAGCGATCTTCTCGCCGGCAAGAGCCTTCTTGAAGGCATATTCATAGTAGACTTCCCAGTTATTGGTGGAAGAAGTCAAAGCAGCAGTCGGGGCTGCCTCTAACATGTCGACATTATAGCCGACACTGTAGCAGACCTTGGGGCTGGAGGTAGAAGTCAGCATAGCTTCGCACTTTGCAGGAGCACCAGTGGAATCAGCATGCTGTCCGATGATGACGCAGCCTCTGTTGACTAAAAGTTCAGCAGCAGCTCCTTCTTTGTCGATATCAAACCAGGAATTGGTGAACTGAACATCCATGGAGACGTTGCTGACGATCGACTGGACACCGAGGAAGAAAGCAGTGTATCCGCTAACGACTTCAGCATAAGTGAAGGCGCCGACATAACCGATCTTCCAATTGCCGTCAGAATCCTTATTAGAAGCAGAAAGCTTGTTTCCGTCGATGAGCTCTTTGAGCTTCATTCCGGCAACGATACCGGAAACATAACGAGCCTGATAGACATCAGTGAAAGCATTGGAAAGATTGCTGATTCCGCTGATAGCGGCAAAATCACCAGTGCAGGCGACAAAATTGATATTGGGATATTCCTTAGCAGCATTGGCCATGAAAGACTGATGTCCGTAGGAATTGGAAATAACTAAAGAACAATTGTTGGCGACCAGGTCAACAGCTGAATTGTAGGCATCATTAGTCTCGGCAACCTTCTTCTTATAGTTAATCTCAATGGTCTTTCCTTCATCAGCTTTGATTTTCTTGGCAGCAGCTTCAATACCGTCCATATGGGCTTTGGTATAGCCTTCAGTCTCATCTCCGACGAGTATGACACCGACTTTAAGATCAGCGGAAGCGGAAGAGGATTCACCGCAGGAAGCCAAACCAAAAGCACAGAAAGCAGCTAAAGAACCGACGAACAGACCTCTGAGACCCTTTTTCATTTGTTATTTCTCCTTTTAGGGCTATAGTCGCTCTAAGCAGGAAGAAATCTCTGTTTAAATAAAAATAAAAAAACGAAAAATGGGGCAATAGAGTGTTTTTTCATTCGTAGTGCTGAATTTACGGTTCAGCGTAGAGACTTCCCACCAATTAGGGCAATTATACGAACGGCACTTATTTCGACCCGTTTATTATGGCTATTCTCAACCCTCTTTTACAACCGCATTTTCATAACTTTACGATAAAAAGCGCTTACACTTAAAAATTGACTGACTTGAGAAAAATACCTTTTTTAGAACTTAGTCTTATAGACTAAGAAGGAATTTTTTAATTTTACACAAAAAATAATCTGTTAATTTTCCAACCTTTTTTTGTGTTTGGCAGAAATAACAGCAGTCTGACAAAAGAAGGTCTGATTTAATCCATAATCAAATGTCAGATGTCTAATTCAGTAATTTTGTAAAGGAAAATGAATTATGTGTGTTATTTTACGGTTTTTCCTGATAAACCCTCTATAAATTACTGTTTTTCTTAGTTTCAAAAATGTGATTTTGATATTTTCAAAACCATTGATTTTGCTTATTCTTCAGTTTCTAATCAAAATAGCAGACGGCTTTGAAACTTAATTAAGAAAGGATTTCTTTGAAATGGGGCTAATTCCTTAGTTTTTCCAATTGTTTTGTTATAGAATATTAAGCGGACAAAGGATATGAAAGGAAGATAGCAAAATGTCTGACTTAATAGAGGATTTACAGAAATACGGCGTCAATCGAAAAGAGATCGAATCTCGTTTTATGGGCGATTATGAATTCTATGTCTCCTGTATCAAGGAATTCCTTAGCTCTGATGGTTTTGCTGACCTTTTGGAGAAGATGGACAAAAAAGACTATCAGGCTGCCTTTGAAGTCAGTCATGGAATCGATGGCGTTGTCGGCAATCTAGGATTTACCCCCTTCTATGACTGTATTTCAACTTTCACTGATTATCTAAGAAACAACGATAATTCTAAAGCAGTTAAAATGCTTCCGGAACTTAAAAAAGAATATGAAGTTATTCATACTCTGTTAGTAAAGGATATCGAATAAACCTTAAATGAAATTTCAAACCGAAGGAAAAATTCAACCTGAAGCCGTTGTAAAAAAGACGGTTCTTATCGTTGATGATGAGCAGATTAACCGTGCCCTATTGACTAAAATCCTTTCGGATGAATTTGTTACTCTCGAAGCTGAAAACGGATTAGTGGCTCTTCAGATGATGACGGCCAAAGATCATAAGATCGACCTGATTCTTTTAGATGTGGTCATGCCCGTCATGGACGGTTTGACTCTTTTAAAGAAAATAAAGGCCGATCCCTTCTATTCAAATATGCCTGTCATAATCACAACTTCCTCTTTAAGCAAAGAGTTTGAAAGTGAATGTCTGGAGATGGGAGCTAATGACTTTGTTCAAAAGCCCTATAATCCGGAACTGATCAGACAGAGAGTCAAAAACCTTTTGCGTTTCAAAGACAATGCCTCATTGATAAGACTTCTCCAGACTGATCCTCTGACTGGCATCTACAGCCGTGATTTCTTCTATCATAAAGCCTATGCCATCATGAAGGACAATCCCAATATTCCCTACGACATCGTCGTATCCAATATCGTTGATTTCCGTCAGATCAATGAGATGTACGGCTATGAAAAAGGAAACGCTGTCTTAAAGGCGATAGCCAATGTCAACAAAGAAGTCTTTCACGATACTTTTATCGTCGGAAGGCTGACAGATGACAAGTTCATTCTCTTAGGTCCCAGATTCAAGAATCTCAATCAGCGTTTCTTCGACTTCCTGGTTCATTCCTATAAGAAAGAGGCTGATATCAAGAATCTCTGTGTCCACTTCGCCATTTATCATGTGAAGAAACCGGGAGAGAATATCTTCTTAGCTGTCGACAGAGCCTTAAGCTGCCTTAGCGAAAACAAGAACATCTATACTAATATGTATACGATCTACAGCGAATCCATTTCCGAGAAAAACAAAAAGACCGGAAAGATAACCTTCCAGATGGAAGATGCCCTGGCCAATCATGAATTTCATATGTATCTTCAGCCTAAACACGACTCCAACACCGGTGTCCTCTGGGGTGCAGAGGGTTTGGCCCGCTGGATTCGAAACGGAAAGATAATCAGCCCTGCTGAATTCATTCCGGTATTCGAGAACAACGGATTCATAACCAAATTGGATCACTTCATCTGGGAAGAGGCTGCCAAACAGATCAGAGAATGGATTGATAAAGGTATCTCGCCTATTTCCATTTCAGTCAACGTTTCTAAAGTTGATTTTGATTCAACACTCTTAGACACGCTTGAGAATATCATCGAGAAATATCAGATTCCTATCGCTTTGCTTCATCTAGAAATCACTGAAAGCAGCTACAATGAAAACGCCAATATCGTTCCGATGATCAAGATACTGAGAGCCAGAGGATTCATCATCGAAATGGATGACTTCGGTTCCGGCACTTCCTCTTTGAGTATGCTCAGTATTCTTCCTATCGACTGTATCAAACTCGATATGAGATTCGTCAGAGCCGACAAAGGAAATGCCCAGGCAAGAAAAGGAGTCATCTCCTCGATCATCTCTTTGGCAAACTGGCTTAATATGCCAACTATTGCCGAAGGTGTCGAAACTAAAGAAGAAGCTGAATCCTTCCGGATGATGGGATGCGACTACATCCAGGGTTACTACTACTCTAAGCCGCTTTCCAAAGAAGACTTCCAAGTCTACATGAAGAGAGTAATAGATGAAGAGAAGGAAAAAGGAAAGACAAACAAGAACACAGAACCGGCAGTCATTCAGGAAAAGACTGATACTATCCTCATCATCGATGATTCCAGCATCAGCCGTCAGATTCTCAAGAAGATGCTACTCTCCGACTACAACATCCTCACTGCCGGAAACGGTCAGGAAGGATTAGATGTCTTAAAAGACAATGCCGATGTCAGTCTCATATTGATGGACTTGATGATGCCGGTGATGGGTGGATTCACCTTCATCAATCGACTCAATGCCGATTTCCCTGGCAATGACATTCCCGTTATCGCCATCAGCGAATCCAACCAGGAAGCCGAATGCAAGGCTCTCTCCTTAGGCGCTTCCTATTATATAAGTAAGCCCTTCTTGCCTGAAATGGTCAAAATCAAAGTCAAGAAGTCTCTTAATTATTCCAAGATGCTCAAGTCCTTCAAGGACACGGAAATCAAGATCAGGAGCCTTGAAAAACTGGCCTTCACCGATGAACTCACTGGAGCCTTGAGCAGACGGGGACTCGATCATTACCTTGATCTTCACGACTTACAGGAGAATACTCTGGTCTGCATGGTTGACCTCAATCACCTGAAAATCTGCAACGATCTCTTCGGCCATCAGGTAGGAGACCAGTTCATCATCAGTACCGGTAAAGCACTTTCTGCCTTAGTCTATAAAGACGATGCTCTAGTCAGATACGGAGGAGACGAGTTCCTTCTAGTACTCAACAACTTCAAGGATTCTAACGCCCTGAAAAAGAAATTAGACAAGATCAATAAGATATTCTATTCCGATAAATCCCTCAAAGACTTCAATTTTTCCTTCTCATATGGCATTGTCCCAGTCAACAAGGGCCGATTCGAACTTGCTATCTATCAGGCCGACAAGCTGATGTATATTCAGAAGAAGAATATCGACAAGTAAATCAAAGCCCGTTTCAAATACGAAACGGGCTTTTTTGATGTTTGTATTCTTTTCTATTGCATTTTATCTCAAGGGTAATATAATACCTAATTGCTAATAGCTCACGGGGTGAGGTAAATGAATGAAAACAAATTAAACAGAAAAGAAATCAAAGAGTTCGTCAAACTTATCGGAAGAACGATGAGCGGCCCTAAAAAAGAGACGTCAGTCGGCTATGGGCACGGTCAGTTTCGAATCATCTATTATCTTTCTCAGAATAAAAAGGCCCATCCTAATGAACTCGCCGAATTTCTTCATGTAGGTACGGGAAGAATCGGAAACGTCCTGAAAGAACTTGAAGAAACGAATATCATCAAGAGAATCACCGACATTGACGATCGAAGAAAGACGACAGTCATCCTGACTGACAAGGGCAAGGCCTTTGCCAAAAAGAGACTGGATGAGGCAATTACGATAGTCAACAAGATCATCGGCGAATTCGGACATGACGAATTTATGAATTATATCGAGAAAACCAATAAGCTAATGGATTTCATCGAAAAAATAGAAAGTGAGGAAGTGGATAAATGCTCAAAATCTATAAAAATCTGAAAAAGCATGACTGGTTCTTAGTCGCCCTCATAGTCGGACTGACTATCCTTCAGGTCTATGCCGCTATGACGATGATTGACTTCATGCAGAATCTTATCAAAAGCATTCAATTTCTGGCCTATCATAACGATCCTGGTCTTATAAGTGAAAGCTTTAAGACGATATTTGACTCCCTGGGCGGAGACTGGACAATAATCGCCAATATGGACTTAGGAGCTCTCGGTCTTGAAGCCTCAACAATCGAAGCTGTCAAGAGCATTGCCGATGCAACCACTGAACCCATTTGGTTCAATGGCGGAATGATGATCCTCTGCGCCTTTGGTTCGGCTCTATGTCAGGTTGTCATTTCAGCCACTGCCTCTATTGTCGCCGCCGATCTTGCCACCTACACCCGAAGCAAAGTCAACGATAAGGTATCTTCTTTCTCCTTAGCCGAAATCAATCGTTTCTCCACCGCTTCTCTGATCACCAGAACTACAAATGATATTGAAAACGTCCAGATGACCTCTCTTTTGATGATGAGAATGGTCTTTGCCGCTCCTGTCACTGCTATCTGGGCTATCTGCAAGATTCAGGCTTCTTCCTATCAGCTTACTATCGTCACTGCCTTAGGCATTGTCTTCTTAGTAATCGGCTTAGCTATCATCATGGCCTTAGTCACCCCCAAATTCAAAATCAGTCAGAAATATCTTGACCGTATCAACGGAGTCACGAGAGAAAACCTCAACGGCATCCGTGTAGTCAGAGCCTATAACGGCGAAGACTACCAGGAAAAGAAGTTCTCAGTCGCCAACAAAAAACAGACCAATCTCCAAATCTTCACCGGGCGGGTTTTAAACTTGATGAATCCTTTGATGACTATTTTGATGAATGGTGTTTCTTTAGCTATCTACTGGGTAGGTGCCTCTTTGGTAAATGAGGGAACTATTGACTATGCGACTGTCACTTCCTTCATGATGCTGGCTACTCAGATCATCATGGCCTTTGTCATGCTTTTGATGATGTTCATCATGTGGCCCCGTGCCAGTGTCTCCGCCAAACGTATCCACGAAGTTCTTGATTCCAAGAACTCGATAGTCGATCCTCTTGAGCCCAAGTCTCCTATCACCAAAGGAGAAATCGAATTCAGAGATGTCTCCTTCCGCTATCCTGATGCTCAGGATGATATCCTCGAGCACATCTCCTTCAAGGCGAAGATGGGCGACACTGTCGCCTTCATCGGCTCCACCGGTAGCGGAAAGTCGACTTTGGTCAATCTGGTCACCAGACTCTATGATGTGACTAAAGGTCAGATACTGATTGACGGAGTCGATGTCAGAGATATGAAGCAGTCCGACCTGAGACAGCTGATTGGCTTTGTCCCTCAGAAGGGTCTTCTCTTCTCCGGCACGATAAGCTCCAACATCAAGTTCGGAAACCCTGAATTAGGTGACTCTGAGATGAAAGAGGCAGCCACGGTTGCCTGTGCCGATGAATTCATCGAGAAGATGGAAGACAAATACGATTCTCCTATCGCTCAGGGAGGAACCAATGTCTCCGGCGGACAGAGACAGAGACTCTGCATTGCCAGGGCCGTTGCCACTTCGCCTCAGTTCATCGTCTTCGATGATTCCTTCTCCGCTCTCGACTATAAAACCGACCGCAAGGTCAGAGACAATCTCAAAGAGAAGCAGAAAGATACGACCAAGCTCATCGTCGCTCAGCGTATCGGCACCATCATGGATGCCGATACTATCATCGTCTTAAGCGAAGGCAAGGCAATCGGACAGGGAAAACATAAAGATCTTCTGGAAAACTGCCCGATATACAGAGAAATAGCTCTGTCTCAGCTTTCTAAGGAGGAGTTAGGAATATGAACCATGGACCTATGAATATGGTCTCTTCTTCCCATAAGAAGGGAGATACCAGAAAGAGCATCTCATCGCTCTTTGGCGGAACTAAAAAATACCGTCCTTCTTTCATCATCTCGACTGTTCTTCTTGTCGTTTCGGTAATCTGCACTATCATTGCCCCTTCCTATCTTAAGGAACTCACCAATGAAATCGCCAACAACTCCGTCTCCAAGACTATCGACATGAATAAGATCGCCAACTTCGGCTTTATCCTCTTAGCCTTATATGTCGTCAGTGCCATCGTCTCTTATTTTGCAAACTTCCTCATCACCACAGCCTCCCAGAAATACAGTCGTGATCTTCGTAACCAGATCACTGAGAAGATCAACAAGGTTCCTCTACGTTATTTTGACTCCCATGCTACGGGTGACACTCTCTCAAGACTTACAAACGATGTCGATTCCATCGCCAACTCCTTACAGCAGTCAATCGGCATGATCGTTCAGTCAGTCTTCATGCTTGCAGGCGTTCTGATTGCCATGTTTGTGACAAGCTGGCCGATGGCCCTAGTCAGTCTCATCTCTCTGCCTTTGATGGGTCTTTTCCTCCTTCTCATCATGAAACTGGCCATGCCACAGTTCATCAAGAGACAGAACCTGATTGGCAAAGTAAACGGAATCGTCGAAGAAAACTACGGCGGTCAGTTGGTCATCAAGTGTTTCAATGCCTCCAAGAGAGTCAACGAGAACTTTGAAAAAGAAAACAAAGAACTGCAGAAGACCATGACGAAAGCTCAGTTCTTCGGAGGTCTGATGCTGCCTCTCATGAGTTTCATCTCCTATATCGCCTATGCCGCAGTCTGTATAGCCGGTGGCATCTTCCTCGATCAGGAGTTTGGCGGTGTCGATATGGGTACCATCACAGCCTTCTTAGTCTATATCAACCTCTTCCAGTCTCCTCTGAGTCAGATTGCCCAGGGTCTCAATACGATGCAGACAGCCGCTGCCGCTAATAGCCGAATCAGTGAGTTCCTCAACGAAAAAGAACTGACTCCCAACAAGAGTGACAAATATGTCTTCCAGGGATCCGACTTGAAAGAACATATCAAAGGCGAAGTCGAATTCGATCATGTCCGTTTCGGATATGAAGAGAATCAGGAAATCATCCACGACTTCTCCTGTAAGATCAAACCCGGCATGAAAGTCGCCATCGTCGGTCCGACAGGTGCCGGCAAGACTACGATGGTAAACCTTCTGATGAGATTCTATGAAGTCAATTCCGGCGATATCAAAATTGACGGCGTTTCAACCAAAGATATCAGCCGAGAGGAAATCCACGATATCTTCGGCATGGTTCTTCAGGATACTTGGATGTTTGAAGGAACCATCAGGGAAAACATCGTCTACAATACTCCCAACGTCACTGACAAAGACATCGAAGAAGTCTGCAGAGAAGCAAATATCGCCCACTTCATTCACACGCTTCCGGGCGGGCTTGACTATGTCGTCACCGATGACGCCTCGATTTCCGGCGGTCAGAAACAGCTTATTACGATAGCCAGG
>DHDT01000016.1:36346-37092 GCA_002399505.1 Caryophanales bacterium UBA4869
ATCGCCCATCGTCTTTCCACCATCAAGAACGCCGACATCATCTTAGTCATGAATAACGGCAACATCATCGAGCAGGGAAATCATGATGAACTGATGAAGAAAAACGGCTTCTATGCCTCTCTCTACAATTCTCAATTTGCATTTGAATAACAATTAGAAATCATAAAAAGCAACCCTCATAATTATTAAGGGTTGCTTTTTAGCTGATCTACTTATTGTTTTTCCTTGAAATAAAGTAATTCTCAATCTATTATGTGAATGAGGAATCTGTCTTTCTCAAGGTGTATTGCATTATTTCCAAATCTGATTTAACAATACACTCAAACGTTTGATAGTATTGTTAAATCCTTAAAAAAGCAGAAATTTTTTTAACTAACCTTTCAGAGATCTTTCTTAATATGAGACATCAAATTCCGGTTCATTAATAAATTCTTCAATAATATGAAATTAGCTGTTAATTATCAGCTTACAAAAAGGAAACCTCATAAATATATTTTGCTAAAAATTGAATCGATTATGAAAACTCAATATGTGCATTTTTTAACTTTCTAGTAAGGATGCCGTGATTCTGTTCTATTGTTAGTGAGTTCTTTATATTTTGAATTTTAATTCTAACTCAAAAAATAGTAACCATATCATTTTTTCATTATCGTTAATTTGATCATAATGACTTTAAATAGTACTGAGATTTTAAAAGAATCGAATAATAGCTTTCCATAAAAAAATAAGAGAAGGATAAACTAAAG
>DHDT01000053.1:0-2728 GCA_002399505.1 Caryophanales bacterium UBA4869
ATCACCCATAAGCCAAGCGGTATCGTCGTCAGCTGTCAGATTGAAAGAGATCAACTGGCCAACAAGGAAACCTGTATGGAGATGCTGAAGGCAAAGCTACAAGCCAAACAGGATTCTGAGATGGAAGAGAAGATCGGCGGCGAGAGAAGACTGAAGTTAGGAACAGGCGAAAGAAACGAAAGAATCAGAACCTATAACTATCCTCAGAACCGTGTCACCGATCACCGTATCGGTTTCACCTCTTTGAATTTGCCTAGAATCATGGATGGAGACATCGACGAGATGATTACCGCCCTCAACGAAGCCAATCAGAAAGATATGCTTCTCGAAGAAACCAAGAAGCTTGAAGAAATGGCCAAAAATGGCCAGAATGCCTAATGAAAGCCAACGAAGTATTTCGCATTTACAGTCAAAATAATATTCCTTTGGCAGATATAAAAACCGTCTTTGACGGTTTTTTCCATATCCCCTTTGACAGTTTAGGAATAAACGGGGATTTGGAGATCGACAGCGACTTAGAAGAAGACATTCTCAATAAACTCTTAAAAGGTTATCCGGCTGTCTATCTAGTCGGATATGACGATATAAGAGGAAATCGAGTCTTTTTGAATGAGAATGTTTTAATCCCCAGAATGGAGACCATCGAGTTCATCTATGACTTTCTTGTGATGAACTATGACTTGTCCAATAAGAAGATACTCGATCTCTGCACAGGCTCAGGCTTTATTGCCATGGCCTTAAAAAGAGAATTTCTCTCAGCCTCTCTGACCGGAAGCGATATCAGTAAAAAGGCTCTTGAGATGGCAAAAAAATCAATCAAATATAACAAGCTTGACATCAGACTTCTCCAATCGGATTTTCTATCTGATATCGATGAGAAGTTTGATGTCATCATTTCAAATCCTCCCTACATCGAAGAAGACAGTAAAGATGTCTTTGCTCCTTTTGAACCTGAATTAGCTCTTTTTTCAGGTAAAGAAGGGATAGACTCCTATCTTTCTATCTTCAGAGACTTGGAAAAGCATCTGAATATAAAAGGTCTGGCCTTCTTTGAACTGGAAAGCACCAATTCCAAAAGAGTGACTGATCTTTTCAAGTCATTTTATCCGACTGGCTATAAAACCGAAATCTATAAAGACTTCGAGCTTAAAGACCGTTATCTTCTGATTGAAAGAGAAGACTGATTATTCAGAATCAGCTCCCATCCAGGCTCTTCCTTCAACGATCATCGTAATAAGAAGAGACAGGAAGAGAACAATGAGAGATATAATGCAGATAGCCGGAGAAAGAGATACTTCTGAAACCAAAAGCAATGATATGACCTCATACATGGCGGCATTATAGTAGAACGTATATTTAAAGTCTCTGGGGAAGAGAATAGAACTGACAAAGCAGATAGGTAAGACGATAAGTCCCGACACCAGAGAATAATACATCTCCTTCTGTAAGATAGCTCCCTTTGCTCCCATGGCAACAAGATAATAGATAGACATAGCAATAAATACACCTAAAGTAAGACCTCTCATAAAACGGGAGAGTTTTACATTCTTGGCAAAGTCTGTCCATAATCGGCTCTTCTTTGCCGGTATATCTTCCATCCTATCGGATATTTCCCGGTTTATTTCTACGCCGTTGAGGAAATCGAAATAGGAATCGGCATTGGTACCTTCTTTTAATTCCGTCTTATATCTCTTTTTCTTCATCAGGCTTCTGATGAAGAAAATAAGATTGATGACGACAGCTATCAGACAATATCCAATTTCCAGCCAGATGATGGCAGTGACATTGACAGAGCCAAAGTCGACATAGGATATCTTTGTAAATCTTTCTCCGTAGAAACAGAGGATAAACAAAGTGACTAGAAAGTAGAACCAAGACTGTCTTATCGGACGATAGAGAGTCAGAAGTCCATTTCCGACTACATCCGCTATCAATAAAAGACAGGGTACGACAATATAGGAATAGTCGATGAATTCCTTGGTGTTATAGAGTATGTAACTTGGCAGAACAAGAAAAAGAACCATGGATATGAAAACGAGGATACGATTGAAGATATCCACCCGGAAGATATAGCTTAAAAAGTTCTTGATCTGTCTTTTCATACTGATGATTATAAGATAAATCTATCAAAAGTACTCAAACCATTGCTATATTAGCTTCTTTTTTACGTATCTAGGAGTTTATTTATATCTTCTTGTTATTCTTCTTATCAATATTGTTTCTTCCTTAATCAATTAAGAGAAGAGAGATAATAGCCAGGACTTGAAAAAGAAGTTCTATTTCCTAGATAAATCGAAAGGAAAAACCATATCTTGTTGTATAATATTTCTATTGAACAGTGAGGCAAGAAAGTGGCTTATCAGGCTTTTTATAACAAGTATCGTCCGCAGACCTTTGAAGAAGTAGTTGGGCAGAAAGCAATCGTCGAAACTCTTAAGAATGCAATAAGAGAAGACAAGATTGCCCACGCCTATCTTTTCTGTGGTCCTCGTGGTACTGGAAAAACCACGATGGCAAGACTGTTTGCCAAAGCTCTGGACTGCAAAGAAGGCATAGGAAAACAGTGCAACAAATGTGATTCCTGTCTAGCCATTCAAAGAGGAGAACATCCTGATGTCACCGAAATAGATGCTGCCTCTAACTCCACTGTCGACAGTGTAAGACAGCTGATTGATAACGTATCCTATCAGCCTATCATGTCTCGCTATAAGGTCTATATCATCGATGA
>DHDT01000053.1:2877-3056 GCA_002399505.1 Caryophanales bacterium UBA4869
TATAAGGTCTATATCATCGATGAAGTCCACAACATGTCCAACTCAGCCTTCAATGCCTTACTGAAGACTTTAGAGGAACCGCCGGAATTCGTCATCTTCATCCTGGCTACGACTGAACCTCAGAAGATCATCCCGACTATCCTCTCCCGTGTTCAGAGATTCGACTTCTCCAAAGTCTC
>DHDT01000053.1:3271-3559 GCA_002399505.1 Caryophanales bacterium UBA4869
TTATCAGACGGAGGAGTCAGAGACTCCCTGTCTCTTCTCGATCAATTAGTATCCTATAGCGGAGACAAAGTAACTATCGATGACGTCGATGAGCTATTTGGTCTTTTAGGACTGAAAGACGAACTCAAAATCATCGATATGATTCAGAATCAGAAAGCAGACGAATGCTTAAAGCTTATCAGAGACAAATACCAGAAAGGTATGGATATCCTTCGTCTTCATAACGACTTAATCAGCATATACAAAGACCTGATCGTCTATCAGACCACTCACGATACCAGTCTTTTC
>DHDT01000053.1:3645-12454 GCA_002399505.1 Caryophanales bacterium UBA4869
CAGACCACTCACGATACCAGCCTTTTGGAAAAGATATCCAAAGCCGATGCTGAGAAACTCAATATCAATCTGTTCTTCTTAAAAGACCAGATCAACACTCTCCTTCAGTCAAAGAGAGAATATCGGACCGCTGATGATATCCTTTCTCATTTTGAATTGACTATTCTCTCTCTGATGTCTGGAAATATGATCAGACCTGAAGTAGTAGAACCTAAAATTGCTGTAAAAGAAGTAAAAAAAGAAGATAACACTCCTAAAACAGAAGAAAAGGTTTTAGCTTCTAAGCCAATTGAAATCAAAAACGAAAAAGAAACCAAAGGATTCAAATCAGCTCCAGCAGCAAATAAAGAAGAAGAGAATGACAATATTATCTATAAGACTGAAGACATCCTCTATCTTATGTATAATGCCGACAAAGACAAAAGATTTGCCCTACGTGACAAATGGCCGGATATTTCCTCTTTGTTCACCACAGACAGAGCTTTTGAGGCCAGAGCCTTAAGCAGTATGCATCTTCGTCTTTTTGCCGACAACATCATCTTAGTCAGTTCCTCTCTTCTTGCCGAGGTGACAAAGATCAACAAGAAGAAAACCGAGCCAGCACTACGAGATATCTCAAAGAAGGTCTTTGGAGATGACTACTATATTCTGTCTATATCCGATCAGGAATTCCTTTCCGCTCTCTCTGAATTCAAAAAAGGAACCAAACCCACTCAGACTAAATCAGAGATTGATTTTGGAGAAGACAAATCTGTTTCTCCCTCTACCGAATTCATGAATGAACTTTTAGGAAAATAAAAGGAGACTAATCATGAGCGATAACGATGAAAACATCAAGAAGGCCAAACAAGCTGCCGATATGGTCATGATGCAAAACCGCATCAAGGACTATCAGGACAAGCTTGTCGCCCTTCAAAACAAAGAATACCAGGGAAAATTCCAAGGTATTGTCGTCAAGATGAGAGGAGACTTCCAGGTCATCGATGTCCGGATCGATCAGTCCTTCTATGAAACAGCCGGAAAAGGACAGATTGAGAAAGCCATTCTGACTTTGATGACTAATCTTCATAACGCCATCCACGTCGATCAGGACGATATGAACCGTGAACTTCAGGAAGAAGTAAAGAGGATGCAACAGACCTACACCGATGGAACCAATTAAGACAATTCAAGATCTGATCGACTGCTATAAGAAACTGCCCGGTATCGGATTTAAAACAGCCGAACGTCTTTCCTATGCTACTTTGAATCTTTCTCCCGAAGAGAGAGAAGAATTCATCAAAGCCCTCGATGATGCCACCAACAAAGTCAAAAGATGCCCGGAATGCGGAACCTTCTTTGACACTGAGTGTCCAATCTGCTCTGACCCCAAAAGAAACAGAGAACAGATCATGGTTGTAAGTGACAGCAAAGACATCCTCACTATTGAAAGAACCAACGGATTCAAAGGACATTACTTCACTTTGAAGGGGACTCTGTCTCCTTTGAAGAACAGGACTCCGGATGAAATCGGGATTCCTGTTCTCAGGAAGAAAGTCGAAACCGACAAAGTGAAAGAACTCATTCTTGCTCTGCCGACTGATATGGAAGGAGAGACTACCGCTCTTTATATCGCCAATATCTATAAAAACAATCCTGATATCAAAGTATCAAGACTCGCTTATGGAATACCGGTTGGAACCAACTTAGAATACTTGGACAATCTGACGATTGCCCAATCGATAAGAGGACGGGTAATCATTAATGAAAAGGACAATAAAGACCATGAATAAAAAAGGTATGTTTATAACTTTCGAAGGCTGTGAAGGCTCTGGTAAGACCAGTGTCTTGAAAAGGGTCATCGAAGAACTTGAAAAGAGTCATCTTCCGGTTCTTTCTACTCGTGAACCTGGCGGAAGCCGCATAGCCGAAGAGATAAGAAACATCATTCTCGATAAGAAAAACATCGAAGAAGATCCCCGAACTGAAGCTCTTCTTTACGCCGCTGCCAGAAGACAGCACCTAGTCGAGATTGTCATACCCGCCTTAAAAGAAGGAAAGATCGTCCTCTCTGACCGCTATCTGGATTCTTCCTTGGCCTATCAGGGCTATGCCCGTGGAATCGGAATAGATGAAGTATTCAGCATCAATGCCTTTGCTATCGACAAGACTTTCCCTGACCTTACTTTCTATCTGGATCTCGCTCCTGAAAAAGGACTGGAACGTATTGAGAAGAACAAAGACCGCGAAGTGAATCGTCTCGATGTCGAAAAGCTCTCCTTCCATAAGAAAGTCTATGAAGGATACGCTCTCCTATTGAAGAAATATCCGGAAAGAATAGTAAGAATCGATGCCTCTCAGACTGTCGAAGAAGAAACCGAGGAAATAGTCTCTATCATCAAGAAGAGACTCAGCAAAGATGAATAAAGAAGACTTTCTCAGATATGAAAAGAAAGCCAGCCGGCTTTTTATCAACTCAAGAAAATCAAATCGCCTGGCAAATGCCTATCTTCTTCACGGAGAAAGAAATGCTCCTTTAAAAGAAACGGCCATGTATCTTGCCAAATCCCTTTCCTGTGAAAAAGATCTTTTAGCCTGTGATAACTGTCCAAGCTGCAAAAGATTCAATGACGGAATACGTCCTGACTTCATCCTTATCGACGGTGAGACAACCACCATCAAAAAGGAAGACGTCAAGAACCTGGAACACAGCTTTTCTCTCTCAGCCTTAGAAAAGGGTCACCGTCTATGTTATGTGATCAATAGAATCGAGAACATGACGGAAGAGGCCTCTAATGCCTTATTGAAATTTTTAGAGGAACCCCGCGAAGGTCAGATAGCCTTCTTGACCTCCTATAACATCACCGCTGTCTTAGATACCATCATCTCCAGATCCATCAAAGTCAAGATAGATCCCTTGAATCCGGAAGCGTTCTATAACCTTCTTCTGAATACTGATTTCGTCGATGAAAAGAACAAAACTCTGAAACTCAACGCCGGTCAGTCATATGTTCTTTCACTTCTTTATTCAAGCCTTGAAGAAGTGAAAGAACTCCTAAGTGCTGATTCTTCTTTTATAGAAGGTCAGGAAGGAGCAGACCTCTTCCTTACCGATCTGGCCCTAAACAGAAACCAAGCTTCTTTTACACTATTAAGACAAGCAAGCTTAATAAAGGATAGTAAGTGTTATAATTGGTTATATCTGACTATAAACTATGTTTTCTTAGCTAGTCTATGCAAAGATATTGTTCCTTATGGCCCGTATAAGGAAATGATAGGTATTCTGTCAAAAGACAAAGACAGAATACGAAAGGGCGAAAAAGTAATCAGTGAAGCCATAGCCTATAAACAGCTCAATCTTAATCCGACCTTAGTCATCGCCAAGCTTTTACAAGCTCTTAAGTAGGGAGAAACAAAAATGACATTGCTTTTAGGAATACCATTCGATTTTCAGGGAATGACATACTATCGCTGTGAAAGAGAAGTAAACCTGGGAGACTTGATAGTCTGCCAGACTCCTCACGGAACTTATATGGGAAGAGTAGCCAAAATCAGAAAACCGACTGAGGAAGAAGAACAGAAGAAAGATTTCAACACGATCTTTCCGATGATCGACAGAATCGCCTCTGAGGAAGACAAGAGCTTCCAGAGCGAAACTGAAAACAGAGAGAAGGAAATCTCTGCTAGAACCCAGAAAGAAGCCGATAAGATGAATCTGGGAATGAAGATACTCAAATCCTATCTCAGTATCGACGAAGACAAAGTCCTCGTCACCTTCTTCTCGGATGGCCGAGTGGACTTCCGTGAATTAGTCAAAACCTTAAACAGCTATTTCCGTCTCAAAATAGAACTCCGTCAGATAGGTCCCCGTGATGAAGCCCGGCTTATCGGAGGAATCGGACCCTGCGGTCTTCCTCTTTGCTGTGCTACTTTCTTATCCGCCTTTGACGGTATCTCAATCGCCATGGCCAAAAACCAGCTTCTGGCTATCAACATTCCAAAGCTCTCCGGTCAGTGCGGAAAACTAATGTGCTGTCTGAAATACGAAGACAAGGCCTATGCTGAAATCCGTCCTCTCTTCCCCAAGATGGGAGAGAAGATCGAATATAAGAACAGCACCTATTCAGTTATCGGCATGAATATCCTTTCCGAAACCATCACTTTATATAACGGCGATAACTATGAGTCCTTCTCCCGCGAAGAGTTTGACCGAGTCAAGAAGGGATTGGCAAAAAGCACTGCTGTTCCTACTCTCTTATCCAAGGACATCAATGCCGGAGTCGACCTGTCAGGCAAAGGCATTCAGGATACCAATGACCGTTTAGCCAAGATCAAGGCCAGCAACGAACAGCATAAAGATGACAACAGGAATAAGAACGGAGGAAATGTTTTCTCCTCTTCTTCCCGTCCTACTGGTTCTAACGATAGCAGATACTCATCCAATAACAGCAACCGTAATCACAATAACAACAACCATAACGGAAACAGCAGCTATAGCAAAAATGGCCAAAGCAGCAACAATAACAACGGAAGCAATAACAACAGAGACCGCCAGAATAACAGCAATAACCGCAGCAATCAGCATACCAACAGCTATTCTAGCCATACTGGCTATCGTCAATACGGAAACCATCACACTAATAACACTCCGACTAACAACAACGGCTCTAAGAAAGACTCTGGCTTCATACCAGTCAGTCAGATTGCCGACAAATCAGTTTTAAATACCAAACCGGTAAAGGATAAGAATGATAAGAAATAGTCCTTATCTCGATAATGAGGCTCCTCTTATCGCTCTTGTCACCACTCCTATCGGAAACATCAAAGACATCACCTATCGAGCGGTAGAGTTTTTGCGTGATGCTGATATCGTCGCCTGCGAAGATACCAGAAACACCGGACTTCTACTTAGCCGTTATCAGATCAAACCAAAGAAACTTGTTCCTCTCTATGCCCAGACTGAACTTAAGAATGCCAAGAACCTAGTCCAGGAAGTTAAGAAGAACAAACTGAAATTAGCCTATTGTTCCGATGCCGGAATGCCCGGCATCTCAGATCCTGGCGCTCTCCTTGTGCAGGCAGCCTATGAAGAAGATGTCAGAGTGACAGTCTTACCTGGTGCCACCGCTTCCTTATCAGCTCTTGTCATCAGCGGCATTGATTCTGCCGACTTCTCCTTCTATGGCTTTCTTCCTACAAAGGCAGGAGCCATAACGACACTTCTCTCTTCTCTTGTCGAAAGAAAAGAATCACTGATCTTCTATGAATCTCCAAAAAGAGTCATAAAGACTCTCCAAAAGATGAAAGAAGTATTCGGAGAAGAAAGAGAAGCTACCCTAGTGCGGGAACTGACTAAAATCCACGAAGAGACTATCAGAGGAACACTTGGTGAATTAGCTGATATCGTAACCGAGATCAAAGGCGAATGCGTCATCATCGTCAAAGGTTCTTCTGAAAAAGAAGCCGTCGATGACAAAGTCATTGTCAAAGACATCAGAAAAGGTCTCAAAGAAGGTGAATCTCTTTCATCTCTTTCGAAGAAACTGGCTCTGAAATACAATATCGGCAAGAATTATATCTATAAACTCGGCCTTACAGTCAGCAAGTAGAAAAGAATTCAGTAGCAAACAAAAAGCAACTTGTCGAGGCAAGTTGCTTTTCTTTTGAACTGAAAGAATATAAAGCGATTTCTTTTTTATAGGTTATCCTGAACCTGCTTATAGTGAAGACGCATGAGCTTATCAGAATCAGCCATCTTATCGATAAGACATTTGATGATCTTATCCAGATGTCCGTTTTCGGAATAATCTGCCTCAGTGAGGAAGTCGACTCTTCCGTCATTGAAGAGCTGCTTGGCAATCGGCTTTTTGCCTCTTCCATAGACAGCGATTGAAGCTCCTCCATTTGCCTTGACTAGCTTCATGCAGGGAACATCTGTCAATCCATCCGCAATATAGATCATGTTCTGAAGAGGAACAGGTTTTTCCTCATCCGGAATCGATTCATTGACTTTGGCATTTTCAGCTACGTCTAAGACTCCTTTGTTGATACGGAACAGAAACTGAGTCTTAGTCGTATAATTGACAACGGTCTTTGGCCAGACTGCCACATCGTCAACATAGAGGTATTCGCAAGCGAATACCTTCTTGAAATACTTATAGATAGAAGATCCTTCAATGATTTCTTCGTTTCCGGAAGAGATTATATAATGCTGGATCTCAACTCCCTTGTCGTCTCCGTATTTGTCAATTCTGGGAAACCAGGATTCGACACCGGGGAAATACTTGATTCCTTTTCCCATCTGAACAAAGGCTTCTCTGTTGATAGGGAGATTTCTTTTCTTTGCTTCCTGAATCATCATATACATATAGGCTAAAAGCTCATCCATATGTTCTCTCTTAGACAAACCGTCTGCCTGAGACCAGAACTCACTGGGCTTAATATTCAGAGAAGGTATAAAAGAGTAATTCTGCATATCGGTAGTGCAGAGCGTCTTATCGAAATCATAGAGCAGGGCGATAATTGGTTTTTTAGTCATTATCGTAATCCATCCTTTGACTGATTATATCATTTTATCAGTACAACTAAAAATGCCTTTTCCATAAACGGCATGCTGGAAAAGGCATTTTTGTCTATTTCTATAAGGTTCGAACCGGATGTCGGACTAAAAAGGAATAAAGTATCTTCTTTCTGAACGATAATTTGGGAAGAGCAAGGGCAGTAGCATGAATTGTCTCGGTCATAGCAGACAGATACTGCTTCTGTTCAGTAGATAAGCCGCCTGCTTTGACTAACGATTTCTTCAGATACATGATTCTATTGATGATGACAGGCTTGAAGTCAGCTTCTGTATCGGAATCAGAATAGAGAGCGAAGAGCTGTCTGATAGTCCCGTAATACATCTCTCTGTTATAGGAAGTCATCAATCCTTCCTTGTTGATCAAATGGAAGTATCCGTAATATTTGGTAAAGACTGTAGTCAGTTTTCTGTCCTTCAATAAGGAAATAAGGAATATCAAGTCTTCAGAGATTGAGTATTCAGGATCAAACCGGATGTCATCGATGACACTTCGACGATATAGTCTTCCCCAGACGTGGTTATCGGTATCTCCAAATAGCAGACTGCTGAAGAACTGATCAGAAGGAAGTCTGACTGAGGAAGAATTGTTTCTTTCTCCTAAATCTTCTTCTTTAGTACAGTAAGCACAAGAGACGATATCTGCATTTCTTTCATACATGACTCGAAACATCGTGGCTAGGAACTCTTCATCGATATTGTCATCTGAGTCAACAAAGGTTATGAATTTTCCTTTGGCAGCATCAAGACCGACGTTTCTGGCTACAGAGACACCTGATTTTCTATCAGTCCGATAGACTTTGAATCTGTTATCGATGACATTGGCATTTAAGCAGGCTTCATAAGATCCATCAGAAGAACAGTCATCTACTAAAATAACTTCGAAATCAGAAAGTGTCTGTTTTCGAATGGAACTGAAAAGAGAAGGCAGAAATGTTCTTCTGTTGGATATCGGTATGATGATTGAGATTAAAGACATATGTCTTCTCCTTTCTAGATAGAAAGGTCTCTTTAATAAAAAAAAGATAAAGGGTTGTCAAAAAGAGGCCTTTTATCGTGTTTACTTTAATTTATCATTTTTAGTAAATCACAGCAAAGAAAATCAATACACTTTTCAATCTATGTAACAAAAATAATTCATTGACAGATACCGCAAATGTGCAAACTCATGTTACTTAATCAGGTCAAACCTTTAAAAACCAACTTGTTGACCTATAATATAGGCAAGGTAAATCCTATGAAAACTTGTCCAAAATGTAAATTATCTGTTCCTGACTTTGACTGGAATTGTCCTAAATGCGGTTATCATTTTCCTCCTCTGTTTGAAGGAACAGGGCACGCCTGTTCCGGCAAAGAGGAAAAGGATGATAAATTCAAAGTTTCCAAAGAAGATATCTCGATGCTGCGAGATAAAAACCATCAAGTTAAAAACGGAGATGATGATCTGGGTTTTGAACCAGATCAGCCATATTCTTCTAAAGATCACGGTGATTACTGATAACAGGAGGTTATTGTTTATGAAGTATTGTCCAAATTGTGCTACTAAAGCTGAAGACGATGCTAAATTCTGCCCTCATTGCGGTTCCCCGTTCTCTTATTCTGATAAGGAAGAAGAATCGGTTAAGGACGGAAACAAGACACTCAGCATCTGGGCTATTGTCACAGGTGCCTTAGGCGGTATTGTCGGTGTTATCTTAGGACTAATCGGTATTGCCAGTCCTAAGTCATCTAGAAAAGCCCGTACAAACTGTGAGATTGCCTTAGCCTTAGGTATTCTCTGGTCGATGCTATATATTGCTCTGGCTTTGGTTCTCACGGCTTTGATGATTGCTAAAATAATCTAGGATTTAATAACCAAACTCAGTTCTTTCCGTTTGGTCATCATAAATAATTCGTGTTTTTATTTAAAAACAGCTTTTAAATATACAAAACGCTTATATAATATTGTTTGTTCATGAAACAAACTCAAAGAAAGAAAAGCCTTAAACTAAATGTAATATTTAATGCTGTTTATCAAATATTCATTTTGCTTGTTCCCTTTATAACTTCTCCCTATATATCCAGAATGCTTCTTCCTTCTGGAATCGGTTCTTATTCCTATGCACTTTCTTTAACAACATATTTTGCAACTTTTGCAGCATTTGGCTTTTTGGATTATGGAACAACTCAAATTGCTAAAAAAAGAGATAGTAAAAAAGAAACCTCGGAAATTTTCTGGGAACTATGTTTCTGTAAACTTGTTTTCACTTTGTT
>DHDT01000053.1:12629-15863 GCA_002399505.1 Caryophanales bacterium UBA4869
CTCTAAATACCAAAGCAGTTTTTCTTGCCTTAGGAATGAACATTTTAGTTAATGGCTTTGATGCCACTTTTCTTTTTCAAGGCCTTGAAGATTTTGGACCGCTTTGTCTGAGAAATTTCTTTGTAAGACTAATTAATATGATTCTGATATTTGTGTTAATTAATGGTCCGGAAGACTTCATAGCCTATGTTTTGATAATGTCAGGATCAAATATCCTTCTTGGTTTGTTTTCTTTTATTGGAATAAATAAAAGAGTAGCAAAGCCAACATGGAAGAACCCTCATCTATTCACCCATATAAAGAATTCATTTGTTTTCTTTATTCCAACCGCATCTATTACTTTCTTCCCTATTATTTCAAAATCCCTTCTGGGTTTTATCAAAAACGATACATCAGTAAGCGGCTATTTTGAACAAGCTGATAAACTAACCACTTTGATAATAACAATAATCAATTCGGTCGATGCTATCATGATGTCAAGAATGACATACCTCTATGCGACAAATGACAAAGAACAGATTAAACAGAAAAACAAAAAAGCGATTCAATTCTATCTTTTATTATCGATACCGGCTTTTCTAGGTCTTATTGCAATCAATAAATATTTTACGGTTGGGTTCTTTGGAAACGATTATGAAGAATCAGTAAACCTTGTCTATCTATTGTCGCCGAAAGTAATTTTAATGCCTCTGACTTGTCTCTTAGGAGCCATATACTATGTGCCATCAAATAAATTATGGAAAAGAAATTTTATTTATATTGGAGGAATTGCTTTTGAAATAATAGCAAATTTATTTTTTATATCATATCTTTCGGCGACAGGAGCTGCTATTGCATCTACATTAACTGAATTATTATTATGTGTCTTGTTCATCTCTTTCTCAAAAAAAGAAGTGTGCTTCAAAGAATCAAAAGATACTGCTATCAAAGCATTTGATGCAGGTATCATCATGTTTATAATCCTACAATTGGCTGATCAGTTTCTAAATAATAATCTGTCGAATATTGCTGTTTCAATAATTGCTTTCATAATTGGTGTTCTAGTATATGTTTCAATTCTATTGCTGTTTAAAGAAGAAGTATCTTCCTTTTATTTTCATTTTTATCTAAAAAAACTCAAAAGCAGAAAAAAAGACAAATCAAAAGGATCTGATTTCTCAGCTTCCTAATTTTTGTCTCCAAACAGAATCTCATCAATTGATTCCGAAAATTTATCCTCGGTTGTTTTAACCATATTTCTATACTCTGAAAAAGATACTATTTCTTTATCGTAATTGTTCAATAGATATCTGATTCTTTTATAGATCAAATCAAAGTTTTCATTTGTCGCTTGGATTTTATCCTCTTCTGGGATAGGAACATCTTTATGATAAAAAGAAGCACCTTCCTTTCCAGTGAGAATCAAGCAGCCGTTTAATACAGCCTCTTTAGGAATTCTCTCCTGTCCTGGGAAGGAACCAAAATCAATATAAAGAACCGAGCTTCTATATAAAGACAAAAGCTCTTCCTGTTTATAACCAATTAGTGGCTTAAAAATCAGTTCTTCTTTATTCTTCAATATTTTTTTATAGAACTTCGGATTCTTCTTGGGGTTATAAAGGATTACTTTTTTCCTTTCACCACCAAGATACTCTCCTTTTTTCAAGAAAAACAAACTGATGGGTTCCACAAAAGAAAGCACTTTATTCTTAGTTTTAGACAATACATAGGATAAGGCATAATCGGAAGCACAAAGATGAGTGATCGCTGGATTTTCATTTGTGAAATCATATGCCTTGTTCTTAAGAAATTCCTTTATTCTTAAGGGAGTGTAATAAAAAGAAAAGACTTTCTTTATACTATTCTTAGAAAAAATCTTTCCAAACGCCTTTTTAATCTTATCGATAAAACCTGTGTTTGTGTTGTTGTTTACAGATAACCACCAAACATATAGACCAGCTTTATGATAATTGTTTAAATAAAAAGAGCGGGTTTCAGGAACGATAATTATGTTTTCTTCATCATCAACGACATCTGACAATAATAGATAATCTTTTACATAGACCTGATAAGGTTTAGGAATAGGTTTGTTTCGTTTAGTTATATCAGTGTAAACAATATGAGCAATAGATTTCTTTTTATTAATATAATAAACAAGCTGATGAAGAGCATCAGGACCGCCTGTAATTAAACCATACGGGCAGAAGACATATATCTGTTTCATCTCTTTTTTTCCTCACTGTATATCAGAATGACTGCATTTTCCAAGCAATCCCTTTTTAGCATCATCAATTCCGTATCTTATCGCCTTTTTATTCATAGCCCAGTTCTTTTCAAAATGCTTTATTTTAAATTTCATTTTTACCATGACATTAAAATAATCTTTTCTGAAAAACTTTTTATCTTTTAAATACAAATAGAAATTATTCCTAAAAATATAATAATACCTGATAGGAGCATAATTGAGAGTTGTGAATTTAAAAGGGCCAATTACAACTTTGTTGGGCTTACCCATTTCATGAATTAAAGAAATACCCTGAATATAACCAATTTTAAATCCTTTGCTATGAAAAGAATGACAAATATCAGCATCTACAGCATCGATAAACAAATCAGGATTAAATCCCTGATCGAGTTTGAGATATTTCTGTACGTTAATAAAATTCCCACTGGTCAACCACCAACGAACATCCTTGATTGAAACATCTGTATTGTCGCTGTTAAAATTCAATCCCAATATTCCATAGTCTTTATTATCATTTATAATCGCTTCTATTTCTTTAAACCTATCAAACGGAAAGACAGAATCTTGATCCATCGTCAAAACGTAATCAGCCTTTTCTCTTATTGCTGTCTCCATGCCCAAGGACAATGCTTTGGCAATACCCTTGTTTCCATTTAATGAAACATATCTTGAATTTGGAACACTTTCAATTAATCTATGATAATCAAAATGATTAGTTGAATTATCAACAAACAAAACCATAGATGAGAATTCGGAATATCGATAATAATTGCTGAAAAATTTCGGTGAAGGGTTATATAGTACGATAACAGTAACTATTTTCATATTTTTGCCTTCCTGACAAACAAGTAAGAAAGAAAATATCTTTTACCAGTAAGCTTTGAACACTCGATAGCTTTTTTAAAAAAGAAAAGATGATAATGTATCCATCCAAGAAAACTATTTCCAAGTACTTTATAGGCAATTCTATAAAACTCTTTCCCGTCCCTTTTCATCATTCCAAGTTTTTT
>DHDT01000053.1:16035-16240 GCA_002399505.1 Caryophanales bacterium UBA4869
CCTTATTATCCAAATGTGAAAAAGAAAAATTACATAAATTGTGATAAGGAATCACTTTAGTCTTTATAGATTTTTGTTTCAGCATAAAAAAGAAATATGAATCAGTAAAATATAAAAAAATCCGTTCATCATACAATCCTACTTTCTTAAAAACAGTATTTTTAATAAGAAGGCCATTATTAATGCTCATAAAGTAATCATAGTT
>DHDT01000053.1:16402-18266 GCA_002399505.1 Caryophanales bacterium UBA4869
ATCAACATCCTGAGTCTTAAACATCTTTCCATTAGAAATGAGTTTAGGGCTATCGATACGACCATCTTTTGAATCAATGTTAATCGGAGTAAACACCTCTGAAATGTTGTCTTTTACTGCCTCTAGGCATTTGTTGAGATAATCTCTGGTGATATTGGTGTCACTATCCATAATCAGAAGCCAGTCATCATCTGATAAATATTTGGTGATAACAAAATTATAGGCTTTAGACAATCCTGCATTTCTACCTTCCGTATCGTAGAAAATATTGTTGGTTTCGCAATATTCTTTGTTCTTTTGGCGGGTTTCAGAATCTGTCGAATTATCAAAGACGACAATTTTAAACACCGCTGGCAGATCAGCAAATCCTTCCATAATCTTAAATTCGGTATTATAAACAACAAATAACAAATAGATAATCATTCAGATAAAACCTTTTCAGGAAATATAGTTGCATACGCCTTAAGGACTTCCGCTTTATAAGCAAAATCATCCTTCTTAACAAAGATTCTACCTACAACAAAGAAAATCAAGAAGAAAGAGTATCCACTATAAGTAACCATATTATCAAAGAATGTCAGAGCAGATATTATAGATAAAGAAGCAGTAGTTGCTAAAAAGAACTGCGTATTTTTTCTAGTGATAAAGGCGCATAAAAAAATAAAAACAACCAATTCAAGATAGCTTAAGGTCATACCGAAAAGCCCATAATACTTATATCCACCGGCAAACATAGAACTAACAGTCAACCCCGGCTGAACAAGATATAGGGAAGAATCAAACTGGGGGAATAAACGTTTGCTTAGAAAATCAGGTAAGAGTTGGGAGAACAAGCCAAGGAGATTGTTCTGACTAGGAATATTTGCAAAGTTATATGAAAGATTGCCTATAGGTGATTCAGCATAAACAATGACCCAGGAAAAATCTTTTAAGAAGTTATACTGCGGATTGAATCCCGAAATATCCATAATAAAGGAAGAGTCATTCCAAGAAGCATTAGACCTGATATTGCCAGCTATATTAAAAAGAAAAGAGCCTATTATCGCAAGAAAAACAAAACCGACAAAAGAGAGAAAACCAAATCTATATTTAGAAAGAAAAGCAACTAAAGTAATTAAGAAAGACAATATCAGAATTCCTCTAGAATATGAAAGACCGAAAATAGTAAAACATAAAAGAAGAGAAACTAGATTACCGATCTTGTGCTCTTTTCCATAAATCAGTTTAATTGATGATATCGTTGATAAAGCAATGGTTAAGGAAACAATTACAAAAGTCAAATGTGGAATTCCGAAGTTACTATAACTGCCTGTATTACCTTGAATAACCTCGACTAAAGGAATCATTTTTGAATAGACAACTTCAATGACAAAAGCCAGAACACAGATAATTGTCAACCATTTGCATGGTTTATCATTATTAATTAGCACTACTTTTCTCTTCTTAAGAAAGAAATGATCATAAAAAATAGAACAGAGAACACTAATAGTGAGAATTATCAAAAAAAAGGATAACAGTGAATCAGATAACTGAGGATAGATTGTAACAAAATTAAGCAACTGAAAAGCAAGAATCACAATCCAAACAAAAGAAAACCAAAAGAATGGGTTAATTATAAATCTGTTTTTTATTAATTCGAATCTCATTGGTTTTTCTGGCCTTCTCTCTTACCGATAAATCTGGCAAGCATATTTGGAATAAACATAAACAAAGCCTTGATATTAAATTCTTTAAGAATCATACCTAGTATTCTGAATGCAAGCTTCAATCCAGAATCTGTTTCATGATATTGCTGGAATTCAGGACATTCCGCAAAGAATTTACCAAAGAGATAATATCTTTCTTTTGTCTGTTTCAATGTGAA
>DHDT01000053.1:18536-18779 GCA_002399505.1 Caryophanales bacterium UBA4869
ACAGGCATCACTGGCAAAGAAAGTGTTTATCCCCAAGTTCTCAATCATGGATTTATCCTTGATGAGACTATTTTTAGGATAATTGATCATTCTCGAATAACGTTCTATGGTTTTGTTGGAATTTACCTGTCTTAGATAAGCGTACTTGACTTCCCCATTTAGACATGAGGTCAGTTTTTCAATCACGTCATCATTTATAAGACGGCAATCTTGAGTCAACAGTAGTACGGCATCAGAGTCAGA
>DHDT01000053.1:19023-19171 GCA_002399505.1 Caryophanales bacterium UBA4869
GTATCAGTCACGATAAACTTCAAGGCCTTTTTAAAGCCTGTGACCTGACTTTGAAATTCTTTTTCTATTTTTGGTATGTAGTCTTTTCCGTTATATAGAAATACAATGACTTCAACTGTTTTCATATGCTAATAATTATACTAGCTTT
>DHDT01000076.1 GCA_002399505.1 Caryophanales bacterium UBA4869
TATCATCTGAATTGGTGGACCAAGCTGGTTCCGCAGTCGAACCAAGCCATTTAGCTGATTTGAAAAAAGCAATTAATCAGACAAAAGCCCATATAAGGTAGAAAGAATCATTTCCTTCGCTTCCTCATAGCCCACATTCAGCCACCTATTGGTTACGTCTTTTGCTTCTTTCTCGAACATTTGACTATCGAGGGTGGAAGAAATCCTATCTCTTAACGCCTTAAAATCATGCGGTCCTCTAGAAGACCTGTTGAAAAAGGATGTGAAGATTGATTTAAGCTTCTTGCTGTCAAGGCCTAGAACCTTAGACAGATAAAACATATCATAGATGTCCTTATAGCGCGTTGAGACAGGGCCTAAGCGTGCTAACGAAATCATCTTTTCGGCAAAGATCTGCTCCGGTGGATTCACTTGGAGAAAAACGCTTTCTCCACCATCAAGGAAGGAAAAAGAGACATTTTGCTGATCAATATCAAGATACACGTGAACGCCGATGTCCATTTTTAGGCTAAGCACATCATTATTAGCATCCGAAATCAAGACGTGGATCCTCACGCCTTGATAGTCTTCTTGATTCAGCTGCTTTATCGGGCCCTGTATCTCAACATCAAGCCCATCCTTAACCTGGTTTAGTTTGCGAATAAACGTCCTTATGGAAGACTCGTCAATCGAATAACGGATGAAGTCGAAATCAATGTCGCGCGTAGCCCTTCGGAAATTGTGGGTTAGGTTGAACATGACGATGCCGCCCTTTAGAACCACTTGGTCAACCATGTCCGAGGCAGAGATTTTCCGGAGGATGATTTCCTCGGCTGCCATGTTCCGCGAGGTCGCCAAAGGATATCCGAACCTCGCGTATTTAGAAACCAATTCGGCTATTGAGCTCATGCGATTACCTCCTTGATTCGCAAAAGGATGTTAGCTCCGCCATCGAAGTGCGACAAATACTCTTGGACAATAGAAAAATCGAGTTCGTCCTTCTTATCACGGAAACTGTTGAGGACCTCAAAGCAGAGATCAGACGGGTATTTTTTTCTGAGCCTGATGAGTTCAATCAGAAGCCTCTCGAGATCATATGTCCTTATATCCATCCCATTCCACTTTATCGTAGTTGCTCCGATTTCGACGATTGCGGAACTTTGATACGACTGCTTAACGTCGTTCCTTCTTATCGGGAACGTCTTCTGAGCGGTAGCCAAATAAAAGAAAGGTGGTATCCCATCTGTCAAATCTCGCATGTAGAAAGCGCTGAAACCGGTGAAAATCGCCAAGGGATATCTTTTCGAGATGTATTCCTCGTCGATGACGTATTCCTTTTTGTCTGTGTAGAAGCCGTTTGAAATTTTGAATAGAAACCCACAGGCGATCTTTCGTCTTATGGAATACTCGGTTTCTCCACTTTTAAGCAATTCATCGGTTGTGTAAATCATGAAATTATTTTATGTTTCAATAGGTCTTTTGTCAATAGATACCTAGTAAAAGATAAATTTAAAATCTTATTTAGATGATAGATTTACTGTTGAACAAAAAAAGACGGGGCTGGACCCGTCTAATTATTTGGTATCTCCCAAGAGCTTTATTGGAAACAATCCTAATGCCGAAGCAACTGCCAATCAGAAACACTATCTGACGTTAGTTCAACTGTCATTAGTTTGATGGGCTGACAAAATTCATAATAATGCGCTCCGATTCATTTCCGTTCTTTAACTACACCGTTTTAGAAAATAATATTCCCCCCAAAAAAGAATAAACTAATTTCACCTTTATAATATATTTTCAATACAATTAATTGCGCCTTTTGATATAAATTTAAGAATGATGGTTGAGTGGAAATCTCCACTCACAAAAAAAGAGGGCCCGGGTGTAGTGAACCCCTAAACTTGGACTCTCTTTCTATAATGGCTTACTTGATACTAGGCTTACTGGGCTTAGTGAAAGCAAACCTTAACGTAAATCGCCCTTTTGATACTAGTATCAGACGGGTGTGCGTCTGGCGACCATTTGGTGGACCTGACGAGATTCATAAGGATGTGTCCTAATTCGCCTTCGTTCGTCTTAATTGAATAGATTCATTAGTAGACTTTAGTAAAAATTAGCATAAAAATAGAATAGTATTTCTTGGAATAGTCCTAATTATTTGCCAATTATTTTCATTTAATAGATTTTAATAAGAAATCAGCAATGCCTATGACTATAAACCCATTAGAATCTATGGTTTCTTCAATAGGCTTATTAATAACTAAGATTTTTTGTATTTGATCATTCAAAGCCACGTATGGTTTAATTTCTCTAGCTCTCGTTTCTTGACTGCTGATGTCTGATGATACTTGAATATAGTATTTCTTAATGCCTCTTTTAGCCACAAAATCGATTTCATAATTCTTTTTAATGCTATGGCCGTTTTTGTCTTTTTCTATTTTTTCAAAGGTTCCCACATTAACACTAAAGCCATTGTAAATTAATTCGTTATAGACTGTGTTTTCAAGCATTTGACCCTCATCATCATAGGCAAAATTAACTCTGGCGTTACGTAGACCGTTGTCCACAAAATAAAATTTTCTTAAAGCTCCAATCTCTCTCAATCCTTTAACGTCATATCTTTTCGCTTCTCTGATGATAAAAGAATCGATAAAGCAGTTGATGTATTTTGTCACCGTTTCTCTATCTAGCTTTTGCTTCATCTTGCTTTGATAAGCATTAGATATTCTTTCAGAATTGAACAGTTGCCCGCAATTTTCGCTGATTATATTACAAAGTGCATCCAAAGACTCGCTTTTATCCAACCTGTTGTGTTCAAGAATATCTTTAAAATAAGTCGTAGCAAATAACTGCTTTAAATAACTTTTCTTGTCTTCGCCGGTTTTAAGAACCGCAAGAGGCATGCCACCATATTG
>DHDT01000041.1:0-394 GCA_002399505.1 Caryophanales bacterium UBA4869
CTACCAGTTCCACCACGTCCGCAGTTAATAGGATAAGATTACTTCGATTCGTCTTCAGATGACTGCTTCTTTTCTTTCTTCTCTTTTCGTTTGACATAGTTTGAAGAGATAGTTGTCAGACAGATAACAAAAGTGACAGCCAGCAAAAGAAAACCACCGACAGTCGAAAGCGTTATCGCATAGGTAGGAGTATGGCCCGGCATTAGATTGATAACTCCGGAAAGAAGGATTGCAATGGCAGTGAAAAACAAAGTCGTAAGAATCCAGCAATAAACGATGCTGGCTTTTTGCGACATAGAGGCAATGGCGTTAAGAATTTTCTTTATCAATGCAGTTATCATACAAATTATGGTGCGCCCGAAGGGATTCGCACCCTTGGCCCCAAGCTTCGGAG
>DHDT01000041.1:501-852 GCA_002399505.1 Caryophanales bacterium UBA4869
GCTTCGGAGGCTTGTGCTCTATCTGGGCTGAGCTACGGGCGCAGGTGGCTCCTTTTTATGGGCATAAAGTATTTTAACGTTTATCAGGCTGGATTTAAAGACTAGACAATGAAAAAAACGATGTTTCTTTATTGATTCAAGGAATTCTCGGGTATTAATATCATGAATTTCCAGAAGAAAGGAAAGATTATTTTCAGTCTTTTCGTTTTCATTTAGGTCTTCTAGACATCGTGCTCTTTCACCAGGCCCTGTTCACCGAGAAGCCGCGCTTGATCATGACGACCTTTTAGATCAATGGTCAAGATGTCAGGTAGTATTTCGAGTGGGCATATCGATTGTTAATACGGATCC
>DHDT01000041.1:1001-4163 GCA_002399505.1 Caryophanales bacterium UBA4869
TCTGAATCCGCCAGATTCCGCCACTGGCGGGTCTCGACTCACCGATAAAAAAATCTGAGGCATCTACTGAAGTATCAGCTTTGCAGTGAATATTTCAAGAGGGCCTCGGCTTTTTCTTTGAAGGGGTGTAGATTTTTAACCTACACCCTACACTGATTTTGTACCACTTTTGCGCCAAAAAAAGAAAAAAGCCCTTAATCAAGGGCTCAATTTGATATGTGGTGGGGTTAGGGGGACTCGAACCCCCATGATATTGTCACTAGAACCTGAATCTAGCGCGTCTACCAATTCCGCCATAACCCCAGCGATTAATAATCATAACCTAAACCGCCGGGGCTTTCAACTAATTATTGCTTCCAGTGAAGAAAGAAACGATGTTTTTCCAAAGGTCCTGGAAAAATTTGCAGACCTCAGTCCACATATCGGTGAAGAAGAGGGAGACTGACGCAAAGAAAGAAGTATCCTTTGCAGTAGAATTGATTTTGTCTTTTTCTATGACTTTGACCGTCAGATTGACAAAAATTGAGTTTTCTTCTTCATCCGTCAGTCTCAGTTTCAGCTGATGAAGACCTAAAGATAAGCTGTTATCCAGTTTTTCGCCTTCGATGATTTCGGCTTCAGTGTATTTCTTATCTTCGATTACTTTCTGTCTGATCAGGGCTTCGGTCACTTGGGTTAGGGTCGGAACATCACCTTCTGTCACTGTCAGAAATGACTCCTTGGCAAACCAGACCGGGCCTTCAGTATCCGACACCTTGATAACGATGCTTTTTTCTGCCATATTGCCGCTTTTATCAGTTCCTTTGACCTTGAAGACATAGTTTCCTGTCTTCCCTTCGTTTCCTTGGTAGGTGTTCTCGACAATTTCGGGTAATAGACTGCCGTCTACTTCATCGGTCACTGTGAAAAGAGCCAAGAGGGTATCTTTGCTCATACGATTGTTGGGAGTGAGATTAAGTTCTTCCTGCTCGGCTGTTATCGCCGGGAGAACATTGTCATAGAGGTTCAGTTTAAAGGGAAGAGTCGTCTGATTGTCATTGGTGTCCTTAGCTGTTAAAAGACAGCTGAAATCACCGATCTGGTTCTTTGGTACTTCTAAGCCGTTTTCTAAGCCTATAGTAGTTATGATCTCTCCGCCGTTATTGTCACTGAGAAGAAAATGTTTTTCCAAGAATTCCTTTGATAGGAGGTCAGTATTGTAAGGTACCTCTATTGGTATGTTGTTTCTTAGGACCGTCTTTGGACCCTTGGTGTCGACAACAGTGATGATCAAAGTCAGGTAAGAGCTGTTTCCGGAATTGTCAGTTGCCTGTATCTTCAAAGTGAATTCAGTTCCCAAAGCGGCTTTGTCTCCAGTTCCGAAATAGTCTTCCGGATCCTGAATTACAGTCGGGTGGAGTTTTTCCCCGTCATAGTCATCTTCGTAGATGAAGCTGTTGAGAAGATAGTGCTTGGAATAGACGGTTCCTATCTGACTTTTCATTCTGTAGACAGGATTCTTACCGATGCTTTCTGTATATTTCCTGGCTGAGCAGTCATTTCCTTTATAATCAAGAAGTATATTCTCCTTGAAATTGCTGCCGCCTTCGACTATTCCACAGCGGACCAGACCTTCTGGCTTATCTCCGTAAAACAGTTTTACAGAATTTATTTTATAATCGCTTTGAAAATTGAAAGTCAGAACGACTGATTTTGTCGGGATGGAATAGCTTAAGACAATGGAGTTGTCACCATAGATTCTCATGTTGCTTAACGCGAAATCTTCATTGCGGAAGTCAAAAGCATCTTTGAATTTTTTAGCCTCATTGTAGAGTTCATAGACTTGGTCTTTGCCCTTGTCAGAGTCATAAGATATCCTGAATCCTATTTTAGTCGTGGCGGAAAAAGAACTGAAATTTCTGATATCATCACTGAATGTGAAATAAAACATGGAGGATAATTGAGTCCCGATGAAAAAACTGGGCATGGTGATTCCATTTGGATCACCGGCTTTTCCTCCGATTTCGGCAATGCCCTCGTCGGGATAGTTTCCGTAGTAGCCATTAGGAAGCAGGGTCTTCTCTGTCTGATATTGGGTGAAATCGCCTTTGACACAGACCGTATCGTAATCAGAGTTGACAGTCAGGTTTTTTCTGGTTCCGTTTTCCTGTCTGATGACAGGAATTCCCGGAAGCAGTAATGATAAAGAGAGAATAAACAAACTAAGCTTGGCTTTTTTCATAAGATTAGCTCCTCACTTATTATTAAGCCAGAGGAAGGGTTTTCTATAAAAAATGAGCAAAAAATATTTCTGACTTATTTCTGATATGTATAATAATGTCATAAAAGGACCAAACGGATGACCACATATATAGTTGTCATTGTCTTCTGTCTCATCATTCTTGCCGTTGTATCTTTGAAGACTGTCAGCCCTGATTTTGAAATCAAGGGCCAGCCTTTGGTATTGTCTGTACTGATGATGGCAATGATAATCGGTGTTTCTGATATTCTGAGCATTGTCCTAAATGGAAATGATGGGTTGGTCTCAGTTATAGGAAACTATGTCTTCAGCATTATCTATCTTATCGGGTCAGTCATAATATCCTATCTGTGGTTTCTTTTTTCTCTTAGCTCCAGTCCGGCAAAGATAAAAAACATTAAGCTTATCAGCTTTCTGTTTTCTCTTCCTGTCCTGGTTTTTTCAGGGCTTGCAATATCAAGCCCCTTTACAGGATATGTCTTCACTATCACCGATAACGGAGCCTATAAAAGAGGTCCCTTCATTTATATGCAGCTCATCTTGATCTTTGCCTATATGCTGGTCGGTTCCTTCTATATTCTCTATCAGGCTAAGAAGACCAACAATCTCTTTATCAGAAAGGAAGCTTATGTCTTTTCGACTTTTCCTCTCTATCCGGCTATTGGAATGCTTCTTCAGTTTTTCTATCCTGAAACTCCTTTAGGCATTATGGGACTGACCTTAGGTCTTTTCATGAACTTCATCACCATCTTTGAATATCATATGTCTTTAGATACACTGACTGGTCTTAATAATCGCCTCAAACTCAAAAAATACTATGATGCCAGATTAAAACACCCCCGTCTCCAGAAGAACACATATCTTGTTTTCATCGACATCGATGATTTTAAAAGGATCAATGATGAAAAAGGTCATACGGAAGG
>DHDT01000041.1:4373-4700 GCA_002399505.1 Caryophanales bacterium UBA4869
GGCGGAGATGAGTTTGTCTTGATCTGTCAGGTCGGAAACGGAAAAAGTATTTCTCAGATAATGAACAAAATCACTAAGAATGCCAATCTTGATCCCGGCAAGGAAAAAATCAACTTCAGTTATGGTTCACTGTCTTTGGAAGACAACCCTCTTCCCTTTGAAGAGGCGATAATGATCACCGATAAACTTTTATATGAGGACAAGAAGAAAAAAGCTGATAACTAAGAGCAAAAACTAATAAGATAGTTATTGTTAAGCTTTAATTGTTAGCCTATAATAAGCCTACTTGCTTCCGTAGCTCAGCCTGGATAGAGCGACCGCCTCCTA
>DHDT01000041.1:4888-5205 GCA_002399505.1 Caryophanales bacterium UBA4869
AAGCTTACGCCTATTTTCTTAGCCGTTTTCTTCAACATTCTTCTTTCGTGATGGGAAGTGAAGAAGACCGTATGCTCTTCCTGTTCTCGGTTATAGTCGCTGATTGAGAGAATGAACATCTGCTCCAATTGTCTGACACAGGCTTTGAGTGAGAACTGGCGGCTGAATTCGATATATTTGGGACTCAGTTCTTTTTTGACTTCCGGATGTTCGATGAAGTACTCGATTCGGTTTTGAAGGGACTGGTAGTCTCCGTTTTTGAAGAGGCATTTTGAATCGAGGGCAAAACTGTTGGTGGCACTGACTTTGGAGTCGGA
>DHDT01000041.1:5367-5555 GCA_002399505.1 Caryophanales bacterium UBA4869
ATTATCGGGACTTTTCCGCAGGAAAAAGCTTCGATGCAGGCAATGGCTTCGCTTTCAGCGTCGGAACTATGAATATAGAGGTCGGAATAGTTGATGACATCAAGGAGTTCTTTCTGGGAGATGAATTCAAAGCGACAGGGATTCTTCAGGTACTTCTTTGAGTACTTTTCGTACTTCTTTCTCATCGG
>DHDT01000059.1:0-203 GCA_002399505.1 Caryophanales bacterium UBA4869
TGAATCAGAACTTTGTTCCGGTCCTAGATGATCAAGGCATATTTATTGGTATTGTGACTAGAAAATCTGTCTTAGGTTACGTGTTCGAACAGCTGAAAAAGCAGGACAAGTAAGGAGAGAAAGACCATGGAAAAGTATATCTTTGTTACAGGCGGTGTTATTTCCGGATTAGGAAAGGGAATCACTGCCGCTTCTTTAGGACG
>DHDT01000059.1:294-3696 GCA_002399505.1 Caryophanales bacterium UBA4869
ATCACTGCCGCTTCTTTAGGACGTTTATTGAAAGCTCGTGGCTATAAAGTCACCATGCAGAAGTTTGATCCTTATCTGAATGTCGATCCCGGAACCATGTCTCCTATCCAGCACGGTGAAGTCTTTGTCACCGATGACGGGACTGAAACTGACCTTGACTTAGGTCATTATGAAAGATTTATTGACGAAAATCTTGATAAGAATTCCAATGTCACTACTGGCAAAATCTATTCCACCGTCTTAGCAAAAGAAAGACATGGAGATTATGGCGGAGGAACTGTTCAGGTCATTCCTCATGTCACTAACGAAATCAAATCCAGATTTCATCGTAACTATAAAACCGATGAAACTGAGATTACAATTGTTGAAATAGGCGGTACTATCGGCGATATCGAATCCCAGCCTTTCTTTGAGGCTATTCGTCAGTTCGAGCATGAAATAGGTTCTGATAACTGCTGTATTGTCATGGTTTCTCTGATTCCCTATCTCCGTGCCTCGGAAGAACTGAAGACCAAGCCTACTCAGATGGCCGTTAAGACTCTTCAGTCTATGGGTCTGCAGCCTGATATCATCGTCTGCCGTTCTGAACACGATATACCTAAGGAAGTAATCGATAAGATCTCTTTGTTCTGCAATGTTCCGCCCAGTCACGTTCTTCCTAACCTTGACTGCGAAACTGTCTATGAGCTTCCTTTGATGTTAGACAAAGAGCAGTTCGCTCAGGCTGTCGGAGAAGCTCTTCATCTTCCTATGCCAACTCCTGATCTCAGCGGCTGGACTGCCATGGTTAACACCATCAAGAAATCAAGAGAAGTTGTCAGAGTCGCCTTAGTGGGAAAATATACGGCTTTGCATGATGCTTATATTTCAGTCAACGAAGCTTTGAAGGCGGCTGGCTGGTTCTATTCCAAGAAGGTAGAAGTGACCTGGATTGAATCCGAAGAAGTAACTGATGCTACTGCTGATTCCTTATTGAAAGATGTTGATGGAATATTAGTTCCCGGCGGTTTTGGAAAACGTGGCATAGCCGGAATGTTATCGGCTATCAAATATGCTAGAACAAACAATGTCCCTTATTTAGGTCTGTGTCTGGGTATGCAGACAGCCATCATCGAATTCGCCCGTGATGTTCTCGGTTATTCAGATGCTGATTCAGCTGAATTCAATCCTTCTTCTCTTCATCAGGTCATCCATCTCATGCCTGAACAGAATTCCGTCGTCAATCTAGGCGGTACGATGAGACTTGGATCTTATCCCTGTGTCTTAGATGCCAATTCAAAATCATTTGCCTTATATGGTGAGAAGAATATAACTGAACGACATCGTCATCGTTATGAAGTCAACAATGACTTCCGTTCAGAGTTTGTCTCCCATGGCCTCTATCCTGTCGGTTTCTCTCCTGATAACCGTATTGTGGAGATGATTGAAATTCCTTCTCATCCTTTCTTTGTCGCCACTCAGGCCCATCCTGAATTCAAGAGCCGTCCTGATAAACCACATCCGCTCTTCCGTGGATTTGTCGATGCTGCCATCAAGCACAAGAAAAGCCGTAAACAGTAAATAAAAAACTGATTGCTTATGTTCTGGCAATCAGTTTTTTTATTGCTTTTTTAGAAGTAGATTATTTCTTTTCCTTGCTCTTCTGCTTGAGAACAGCGCCGTCATTCAAGTAGAAGTCTACTTCGGAAGGCTCACGGAAATTCAATAGAATATCAGAGAAATATTCGTATCCGCGTTTATCTTTTTCAAAGAAGCATCTCTTTGCTTCATTGAAAGCAGTTTCGATTACTTCAGGGCTTAAATCCAAGTGAATTCCCTGACTGATGAAGAAGTCACGGGTTTGAGGATCCAGACTCTTTATTTTGAGATGTGGTTTGCGAAGATCCATAGCGAACTTCTCAAGTATGTCGCCTGTTTTCTTATCGCCTAGGTATTTTTCATAGTATTGTTCCATATAGAAAAAATACCGATTGTAATCTTCTTCTTTAAATAAGAACCTGACTGCTTTCTCAATATCCATTTTATAGGAAATCCAGTTTCCCATTCCGCAGTCGATATCAGCTAGAAGGAAGGCTATATCAACTGATACCGGGTCAAATTCGAAGGCTTTTCGGACTGTGTCCAAAGCTTCTTCCGGACGTCTTGAATAATAAAGGGCCTGTCCCTTCAAAGAAAGCAGAGAGAGGTAATCGAAAGGAAGGTTGACGGGATTTTCCGTGAAAAAGTATTTGGAACTTAGTCTTTCTTCCATGGCCGAAAAATAGTGACGGAAAACAATTGGTTCTTTGCATCCATTTGAAGTTTCATCTATAGAATTGGTAACTTCAGTATCTAATATGTCTGCAAGCTTGAGAGCTTCTTCTAATTGCTTTTTTGTTATGAGTTCTCTGATCTTGTAGAGATTCTTTTCATACTTGGCAGTCGACTGGCGGAGTATGTATCTTGAAACCAGAGCCATAGATTTAGGATCGCAGTCTTTGGTTATTTCGGAAAGAAGTTCAGTTATCTGCAGATAAATCTCCTTGGAATAAGGTCTTTTAGAATATTTGTCAACAGCAGAAAAGAGCATATCGATGTCTTTCTTCTTATTTCCGGTTAGTTTTGACCTGATGGTCTTGATATCTTCCTCAATGTCCATGTTAGGACTATTATAAACTAAAACTGAAAGAATTGATTTCTTTTGCTTGTCGGCACAAAAAAGAGCTTCCCGAAGGAAGCTCTGTATTTGCGTAATTTAGACGAAATACTACTTCTGCTCGCCCTGGTTTAAGACACCATAGGTGAGGAAGGATAAGACTCTGTCGTAGGTAAGGTTGTCCTTGCCAACGAAGATGAGTTTGTCGCCGGCGTGGAGCACGAAATCCGGGCCGACAGACTGCTTGACGATGTTATCCTTGCCGATGATGGCAACGATAGTGGCTTCGGTGTAGTTCCAGAAATAGACTTCACCGATAGTCTTGCCTTCAAGCCAGGAATTAAGCGGAATATCAGCATTTGAGAACTTGACTGCTTCAGTGGTCTGATAAGTGAAGGAATCCTTCATATCATCGATAGCAGTGTCGATCTTGCCCTGTAACTCTTTCTGCTGAGTTAATAAAGTTTCAAGGTTGGCATACTTGTTCTTGATCTGAGTTTCAGCCTTCCACTTGTTAGCAAATTCACGAGCGTGAAGTTCGGAATCAACAAAGACACCGACACCTCTCTTAGAAGAAACTACCTTTTCCTTTTCAAGGATATTAAGGGCCTTTCTTACAGTCTCGGGGGAGACACCATAAGAAGCGCCTAAGATTGAACGTCCCTTGAGCAGAGTTCCTTCAGGATACTCACCAGTCATAATCTTTCCGCAAACATCCTGAGCGATCTTGATGTAACGAGGAGTAGATCTTTCTTTAGCCATGATTT
>DHDT01000059.1:3851-4008 GCA_002399505.1 Caryophanales bacterium UBA4869
AGATCTTTCTTTAGCCATGATTTATGTACCTCCAAATCATTTTCAGATAAACCGATTATAAATAAAAAAAGAAAGGAAAGCAACTAGAAAACACACTTTTATCTACAAGCGACTTGTGTTTAAAAATAAGTTGCTTATTCAAATCATATTCTTTCTG
>DHDT01000059.1:4128-5316 GCA_002399505.1 Caryophanales bacterium UBA4869
ATATTCTTTCTGGGGTAAAAATATCCCTGGAAAATATGTCTGAATAGCCATATATTTTTGGCAAGAAAAAAATGTTTTTTTAGGTGTTTTTATTCTTCCTTAAAAAGGGTAAAATACTATATGCCTATATATTGATTGTAAAAAATATAGATTTAGTAGATAATATAAGCTTGATATTTATATATAGTGCTATCAAAGGAGATTACATGGAAAACGCAAAGTTTCTGTTCAAGAGCTTATACAACAACGATGCTGTTATTCAAGGCCGTAAGAAGCCCTGGTATTTTGCCGCTGTTCTGTTTGTGTTAGGTGTCTTCCTTACCTGGATTCCGTTTCTGTCTTCAGGATATACTTCCAACAACTCCGCTTTGCTTACCAGCACCTCTAATCAGGAAATAGACAAAGGATTCAAAGCTACTTTCAACGAAGCCTATTTTAATGGTCTGACGTTCAAGAAAGATGATAAGGGCATGTATCTTGACATGGATAAGACCGTCTTAGACGCTAACAGTCTTATCACCACTGAAGAAGCTGTCAAGAACTCTCTTTATACAAACGAGTATAACGGAACCGGAACAACCGCTCTTGCCAAATGCACCTTTGTAGATACTACTTCCGGATCTACTGGCGATTATGCCGGTCAGATCTTCTTCGATACCGGTGCTATCAAGAATCCGACTAACACTGCCACTGAATTCTATTTTGACTGCATATCTGTACCCAAATCAGGTGAGATTGAAAATGGAACCTCTTCTTCTTCAACTTCTTCCTCTACTTCTGTTGTCTATGAAGACAATGGAAACACCATCTATCTTGAAGCTTTCTATTTCCCGACTCTTGATACCAGAAACACAGTTGATTCCAATATCCGTTCTAACTTCATCAGTTCAGTTATTTTAAAGGCTGATGCCAAGAACGCCTTAGGTGCCTTCCCTCATTCTTTCGCTATCTACACTAAAGACAGCCTCTATGTTGCCACTTATGCTTTAAAGTCCAGCAAGTCCAACAGTGCCAAGGGAACCTATTCCGGTTATTTCTTCGATGCTGACAGCAATTTCTCTGGAAAGACCTTCAAGGCTTCTCTTCTTGGAGATGAAGGAAAGAATAATATCACTGATCAGTATGCCGTCTTCGCTTCCTTCTTAAATGGTGCCGCTACTGCAATCGTCCATCGCAATGTCTGGATCA
>DHDT01000059.1:5415-10546 GCA_002399505.1 Caryophanales bacterium UBA4869
CGAGGAATCCTTTCCGCTGTTGTCGCCGGCTCTGTCTTAGTCGGAGCTGTCATCCTTATCATCATGCATAAGAGAAAGACATCTGTTTATCGTGATACCAACTTCTTTGAATGTCTCAAAGAAAGCGGCACTCTCTCCTTCTCACCTTGTCTTATCGCAATGATTATCGGTTTCTTAAGCTCTAGCTACGCTATCATGGCCGTCATCGGCTGTATTCTGCTTAGAGTCATCTGGATGATGAACAAGATCTGTCCTCCTGTAACTCAGGAGAACAAGCCGGTCTATAAGGCCAGGTCTTAGTCTTTAATATCAAATACAGAGGGACTTAGTGATATGCTAAGTCCCTTATTTATTATTAGGAGGACTTAATCATGTTGATTTTAAAAGACATTGTCAAAGACTATGTAATCAAGGACAACAAACCTACTCACGCCTTGAAGAATATCAGCGTCGAATTTCCTGATGTCGGCTTCGTCGCTATTTTAGGGCCTTCCGGCTGCGGAAAGACAACCTTGCTCAATATCATCGGCGGCCTAGACAAATACACCTCTGGTGATGTGATAATCAATGGCCAATCGACTAAAGACTATAACGACCAGGACTGGGACGCTTACAGAAACCGCGAAATAGGCATCGTCTTTCAATCCTATAACCTGATTGTCCATTTAAGCGTTCTTGAAAACGTCGCTCTGGCTTTGACTCTTTCCGGTGTCAATAGGAAGGAAAGAGAAGAGAGAGCAGAGACAGCACTGAAGTCAGTCGGTCTTGAAAACGAAATACATAAGAAACCCAACCAGTTATCCGGCGGTCAGATGCAGAGAGTCGCTTTGGCAAGAGCTATTGTCAACCAGCCGAATATCGTCTTAGCCGATGAACCGACTGGTGCCTTGGACAGCAAGACTTCTGTTCAGGTCATGGAGATCTTAAAAGAGATATCTAAGACTAAGCTTGTCATCATTGTCACTCACAATGAGAATCTGGCTAAGATCTATGCTTCTAGAATCATCCGCGTCAAAGACGGAAACATTATTTCTGACAGCGAGAATTCCGATGTCGAGTCAACTGAGAAGAGAATCGAAGAAACCGATACTTCTGTTCCGGCAGTCAAGACCAAGCATACATCCATGAGTTTCCTCACGGCCTTAGGCATATCAGGACGTAACCTCCTTACTAAGAAGGGAAAGACGGTCATCACTTCAATAGCTGCATCTTTTGGTATTATCGGAGTGGGATTGGTTCTGGCTCTGTCGAATGGGTTTTCAGGTTATATCAACCGAATGGAAAAGGAGACTTTATCTAAGTTTCCGCTTTCTATTGAAAGATACGGACTCTCCTCGGTAGATAATTCTGGAAACCAGCTTGAGAGTTATCCTGATGACAGCAACATCAATGTCATAGAACCAGCCACATCTAAGCTCCATGTCAATAAGATCACCCAGGAATATGTGGATTATCTGAACACCATCAATTCCGATGGAAAAGAATACTGTTCTGTCCGTTACAGCTATTCTATCGATATGAAAGTCATTGGCAAGTATACATATGAAGGAGAAGATGTTTATAAATCAATCAACACAACTCAGAGCTCGTTTGTCGAATCGATGACCTCGGCGATGTCTGGTACCGGTTCTGACTGGCAGCAGCTTCCCGCCAATAAAGATCTGATTCTCAGCGAATACGACATCATAGACGCTGACGGCGTCTATCCCGATGAGAGCACTCTGAATTACGATTCCCAGGGGAGACCTGATCAGGATGAGTTTGGTCTGGTTTTGGTTGTCAACAACAGAAATGCCATCACGACAACTGTCATGGAAAGCCTTGGCTTAGATCCGACAGCTGGTACTTATTCTTTTGATGACATCAAAAAGAACACAGAATTTAAATATGTTCTCCAGGATGATTACTATGGAGATTCCATAGTCAATATCGATACTGATACCCATGAAGCCGTCAATACCTATGGATTGTTCTTTAAGGACAATCTGACTATGTCTGATATCTACAGTGTCTTCACTTCCGATGACGGCACTGCCTCTCTCACTAAGTTATCAGATATTCTCAATCTTCCTTCTGATGCTGAACTTTCCTCAGCTATGAAAGAGACAGGAGTCCTTGCTGCTTTGGCAAATCTGAGCGAATACATCAATCAGGATGAACTGACAGCTCTTCTCTCCTCTTCCGATATCGGATCTATAACAGTCAGTCAGGTCCGGGCCTGCTTTAAGGACATCGTCAAAACGGATGAGACTAAGAGACAGGAATGTTCTGATAAGCTTTATGATCTTGCTATTGCCTTACGTGATTCTGATTCTCTGAAGAACTACTTTAAGAAGAACCTGACCTATTATAAAGATCCTTCCACTGATTCTGCGAGACTTAAAGGACTCTATAACAATACTAATGACAGAACGCTTAAGATCAAGGCGATATTAAGACCTAAGTCAACGACTAGCATCGGTATTCTCAATACCGGTATCTATTATCCTTCTTCTCTCACTTATCAGACTTTCAGCGACAACTATGATTCCAGGATATCAGAAGACTTCAAAGATCACCTATTCATCTCTCTTGACAGCAACTATAAGACCAGAATCAAATCCACGCTTGATAATCTTTTCGTTAAGGAAGAGATGAGCGAAGTTGTCAAGCCTCTGATCGATGATGACGCCTTCTCTTTCAAGGCCTTAGGAATCGTCAATAACTGCAATATCTATTCCGGCGGTATCTCTAACTACATGAGCGCCAGACTGCAGTTAGGAACAGATTTTTCTTATAAGTCCGGGTCTGATTATCTAGATCCTTCAACTTATGCGGAATTCGTCTCTTCGATAACCATCTATCCTAAAGATTATGAATCCAAGCAGTATGTAGTCAAAAAGCTCAATGCCTATAACGAAGACAAGAAGAATGATTCAAGTAAGATGATTGTCTATACCGATGTCGGACAGACGGGAACTGATGTAGTCGGGCAGATCGTAGACGTCATCTCTTCGGTTTTGATTGCCTTTGCATCGATATCCTTAATTGTCTCCTCAGTCATGATCGGAATCATCATCTATTCGTCAGTTGTTGAAAGAATAAAGGAAATCGGTGTCCTGAGATCAATCGGAGCCAGAAAGAAAGATGTCGGACGACTCTTTAAGGCAGAGGCCGTCATCATCGGAGCTATCTCAGGTCTCTTTGGAGTATTGGTGACCTACCTGATATCCGTGCCTCTCAGTCTTATTCTCGATAACCTATATCCGGAAGTGGAACTGGGAATGATTGCCTTCCTCAATCCTCTTCATGCAGTCTTGATGGTCGTCATCTCAATGATACTAACATATATCGCTTCTCTGATACCGGCTAGGATAGCGGCCAAGAAGGATCCTGTCACTTGTCTGAGAACTGATTAAACACAAAAAAACGCCGCAGAATCAACTGCGGCGTTTTACTTTGCACTGGTGGATCATTAGGGACTCGAACCCTAGGCCCGCTGATTAAGAGTCAGCTGCTCTACCAACTGAGCTAATGATCCAAAGATTTTTCGTGCTTGTTAATTATATTACTAGGATATCAATATTTCAAGGACTAGTTTTCACTTTCTTTAATCTATTGATGTTCTAGGGATATTTTATGGTAATTTAGACATTAAAAAAGTTTTTTCGGTATCAGATTGATCATTAAAAAAGCAAAAAACATAGAAGTAGGAACAATTGTTTTATTGATTCTGCCGGAAACAGTATCTAAACCAATCTATATATAATAAGGAATAAGACTAAGTGTTCTTATTATTAATAAAATATTTTAACTTTCCTTATTAGAACAATGAAAATGAACTTTTACTTATTTTGTTTCTGAGAGGATTTGAAATCCATTGTCTTATCTTCTATACTATTTATGATACCAAGAGCTGGGGAGCTCTGAGGTGTTCTTGGGACTAGCTTACGCTAGTCTTTTTTATTGACATCTCTGTCATTTTTCACTTCCATTACGAGAAGTAAAATAATGACAAGAGAAAGAATGATTTCTTTCATTTCTTTCTCTCCTTTGTAGGGAGATGTATTAACACCTCAAAGCCCCCAGCCTTAGTAGAGGAACGAAATAATAGCCTGATTCAAAGTCTTCTCACTATCTATTAGGCCAGAGGACGGGTTTTCTTTAAAAAAGCTGACAAATATATACAATTGCAATGTAGTGTTTCTATAAATTAAACCGGCTTTTGGTATTTTTACAAGATGGAAAGTGCGTAATTGGCGGGTTCTTATTCTAGGTATATGGGTCCATTTCACTGTGTGCTTTCTGGCCATGTGGATGCAATGCCACCGACAGGGGTCTTTCTACTATGGGAGATGTGGGGAAGGGCGATACCGGCGCTTGAGAAAGCATTCGGCCTGCCTTGCTGCTTCGAAACCATCACGAAGCGGAACTTCCAGAGTCTGACGGCCAGAAGAAAACCGACTGACGGGAAATATGCTACAATCTCTGTCAAACAGAAAATTGCCTGAAATGCCCTAAGATAAGGCAAAACAGGCGATTCTTTTCTTCCCTAACTGCAAATGACAAGATATATATTACTAGGATATAAGTGTTTAAAGGACTAGTTTTCGCTTTCTTTAATCTATTGATGTTCTAGGGATATTTTATGGTTATTTGGACATTAAAAAAGTTTTTTCTGTTGTTAAACTGATTTGAATAAACAAAAAAGAGAAGTATAAACAATTGTAAAGCTGATTTCACTGTTATTGCTTTTCTGAACTCATCTATATCTTATAAGGAATAGGATTGTCTGTCCTTATACTTTTTAAACAGACAAAACTTCTGTCAGTAAGAACAATTAAAATGAAATTCTACCTATTATGTTTCTGAGAGGATTTGAAATCCATTGTCTTATCTTCTATACTATTTATGATACCAAGAGCTGGGGAGCTCTGAGGTGTTTACTGGACTAGCTTATGCTAGTCTTTTTTGTTGGAATCTCTGTCATTTTTTACTTCGATTATTAGAAGCAAAATAATGACAAGAGAAAGAATGATTTCTTCCATTTCTTTCTCTCCTTTTGGGGAAACATCTTAACACCTCAAAGCCCCCAGCCCCATAAGAGGAACGAAATAATAGCATGGTTAAAAGTCTCCTCACTATCTATTAG
>DHDT01000059.1:10734-13366 GCA_002399505.1 Caryophanales bacterium UBA4869
TTCACTTGAATATACTTAAAAACACAACATAAAAATATTTTTAAGTGACAATATTAAATACTTTCTAAAAAATAGAGTCTGCCGGCAATTACTGATTGATTACTGTCTGATTATCTTTCTCATTATCGATAGAAACGGTAACTGCCTGTTTTTCATCGGCTTTGAATGTGTCTTTGTTCTTCTTGTTTTTGGTGAAGAAGGTTCCAAAAGCCGGGCCTTCTCTCATCTTGCTGAAAAGAGAAATCAAAAGCTCAAGCATAGCGGTGACTACAGTTCCGTAGATAACTAATAAGAGCCACATGGTCTTAGTCAGTGTCCGATAATCTATACCGCTGAATTGAGTGGATAAGTTCCAATACTGTGACAAAGATTCCCAGTTAGGAGGATAAGAAGCCATAGCAGGGATGTTTGGCATTGCAAAGCACATGAGAGCGAATAAAGCCATCATGCTTAAGAAGAGGATGGTTCGATAGAGGTTGAAGGGGAAACAGCAGTTGTAGACCATGCCCATTGCAATGATTGCCATGGTCAGGGAACAGAAAGTAGTAAAGGATAATTTGGATAAAGCCGGATCAGCAGGGAGATCTAAGAAATTTCCGTTAGCCTGCAGGATGTAATTCAATCCGATAGCGAGAATCAGACAGATGGCACCTGGTATGGCACGGGAGAAGGTATTCTTGAGGAAGTGACCTCTGATCAGCTGATCGTTTTTCTGCAAAGCCAGGAAGAAAGAGGGGAATCCGATTCCGACGCATTCCATGATCATGATGTTGTTGGGTGAGAAAGGATATTCGATTCCGTTTCCGCCGTTTAAGAAAGTCAGTAGGACGATGACGGTGAAAGAGATAGTGAAGATAGTCTTCATTAAGAAGAGGGCTGATGATCTTTGAATATTGTTTACGACTCTTCTTCCTTCCTGGACGACAGCCGGCATAGAGGCAAAGTTGGAATCGAGAAGGACTAAGTGAGCCACGTTTCTGGCAGCGCTGGCTCCGTTTGCCATAGCTATAGAACAGTCAGCCTGTTTCATGGCTAAGATGTCGTTGACGCCATCGCCTGTCATACCGACAGTGTTATGTCTATTTTTAAGTTCTTTGATGATAGCGGCTTTCTGTTCAGGTGAGACTCTTCCAAATACGGCGTATTTATCGACTAATTCTGATATCTGATTGATAGAGACTCCTTCTAACGATATACATTTCTCAGCATCTGGAACACCGCATTTCTTGGCTATTTCCGAAGCTGTGAGCGGGTTATCTCCGGAGATGATCTTGATATTTACGTTATTGTCACAGAACCACTTGATGGTAGCCGGAGCTTCGTTTCGCACATGGTCTTCCAGAACGAAGATTGCGACAGGCAATGATTTTCCTTCGATTTCTCCGTTTTTGATCTTACCGTCAGTGTGACAGAGCATGACCACTCGATATCCGGCTCTCTGTTTTTCGTTGATATACTTGGTAACTAGACGATCTTTGCTCTTATAGACATATTCCGGTGCGCCGAGAATAAAGGTTCCCATCTCATTGAAGTTGACGGCGGAATATTTTCTTGATGAGGAGAAGGGTATCTTTCCGATGATGGGGAAATCATTTCTCAGAGGGAATCTCTGTGATAAGGCGATGGTTGTCTGATTGGATTCATTGAAGGCTCCTAAATATGAGCCTAACAGTTTATCCATGTCAAAGGTCTTGTCTATCATCAGAACTTCATCGACTTTCATTGTTCCGTCAGTCAAAGTACCGGTTTTATCAAGACAGAGATAGTTGACTCGGGCAAGCATTTCAATGCAATATAAATCCTGAACCAGAGTTTTTCTCTTGGCGAGGTTAATGACACCGACTGCCAGTGCCACTGAAGTCAGAAGATACATACCGGAAGGAATCATGCCAACCAGTGATCCTGCTGTCTGAGTAGTCGCCTTGTTGGCGATATCCCAGATAGAATCAAGACCGGAATTGTTTATCCACTGAGTATAGAAAAGAAGAATACCGAGAGGAATGATGATAATGGAGATCACTTTGATGATGGTGTTCAGCGAAACGAGAAGCTCCGATTTAGGTTTGCTGTATTCTTTGGCTTTGGCCTGGATACCGGAAACATAATTGAAGTCTCCTATTTCCACAGCCTTTACGACACATTCTCCCGAGACTAAGAAGGAGCCGGCTAAGATTTTATCGCCTTTGTTCTTTTTGATAGGGAGACTCTCACCTGTCAAAAGAGACTCATTGATTTCGACTATTCCGTCTAGGATTATGGAATCGGTCGGTATCTGATCGCCGTTAGCCAAGTGGTAGATGTCATCGAGGACTAATTGGTCGGTTGGAATGGATGATTTTTTTCCGTCTCTGACTACTTGAACATTCTGAGCAGTGACCAGTCGCAGTTTTTCAATGGTTTTCTTTGATCTGATTTCCTGGAAGATGGCGATACCGGTATTGGCGATGGCAACCCAAAGGAAATACGTCTGATTGTAGTTTCCGAAAATCATCAGGGCGATAGCTAAGCCCAAAAGTATCATATTGAAGAAAGTAAAGACGTTGCCAAATACTATCTGGTTATAGGTCTTTCCCATCTTCACTTTGTTTTTGTTTGTCAGACCTTCTTCCTGTCTTTTCTTTACCTGCTGATC
>DHDT01000059.1:13537-22451 GCA_002399505.1 Caryophanales bacterium UBA4869
GGTTCGAATCTGTTGTCCTTGGTTTTGACAAATAAGGATTTGATTTTATAAATAAAGTGCCGGAATTTATGCTTTCCGGTTTTATCAGTATTGGCGTTTATGTTAGGGACTGCTTCTTCAACTGAAAGAGCCTTGGCTTCCGGCACTTCTAAAAGAGGTTCCGGTTCAGCCTTTGGTGTATCATCAATGGTTTCGGTAATGGCAGTCTCTGCTTTCTTTTTCTTTTTGAAAAAACTTGGTAAATGCATATGCATCTATTTTAATTGATATCGATGATTAATTAAAGGACTTGTTATATATCTACTTATCAGAATCAGTGGGTTTGTTAGGTACGATATGATGTTTTCTGCAACGGGCCTCATATGATTCTTTGGCTCCGACTAAAATGATGGGATCGTTGTAATTGGCAGGTTTTTTGTCAATGAGTCTCTGGGTTCTTGTCGCCGCACATCCGCATACTGTGCAGGCAGCTGATAATTTGGTGACAAACTCAGCCCGGGCCAAAAGCTCAGGCATAGGTCCGAAAGGCTCTCCTCTAAAGTCGGTGTCAAGGCCGGCTAAGATGACGCGGATACCGCTGTCAGCCAGATGTTCGCAGATTTCAATGACATCGTTTGAAAAGAACTGAACTTCGTCGATGGCGACTACCTGGGTATCAGGTTTGACAAAATCCAAGATATTTTTTGCTTCCTTGATGGCATAGGCTTCATATTTTTCTCCATCATGGGAGGCGATTGCACTTTTGTCATAGCGGTTATCGATAGCGGGCTTGAAAGCAATTATCTTCTGTCTGGCATAAGAAAGAGTACGTATTCTTCTGATTAGTTCTTCAGATTTTCCGGCAAACATCGGACCTGTGATTATTTCAATCCATCCCTTCTGAAGTTCTTGATACATGGGGTTATCCTCTATTAATGATTGAGATTATAGCATTAATAGTCTCATTATTTTTAGGCAATTTTTGATTGTATTCCAGACAGTAGATAAACTCTATAATCTTTTTTGATAACATCTTTATTAAGCGGATAGCAGGCATCATAGTAACAGTAGGTCAGAGGCAATAGAAGAATGGCAATGAAGATGACATTGGTGCCTTCCATCATAAAGAGCATTCTCGGTTCGATGAAGCTATGTATCATGCAGGCAACAAGGTCAATCAGGAAGGGAACAGCCAAGTCGCTTCTCTTCTTCTGGAAGAGTCTGATGATGAAATAGAAGAGAAGGCCAAAGCCTAAGGTGACCATCAGCAATCCCGTTATTCCCATATCAGCCAAAACCTGAATATAACCGTTATGAGCCACGTAGAGAGCTTCGTAATTGATGTTTGTCTCATAAGTGGAATAGATGTTTGCAAAAGGAATACGTCCGTATCCGAAGATGAGTACAAAGGGAGAAATCATCATCGAGAGAGCAAGTTTCCAATGAACAATTCTGGATTCTAAGGTGTTGGTAACTACCAGGTGGCCTTTGAAATTGAAAAATATATCCCCGATTCTTGTATCCTTGAAGACAGTAAATATTAAGGATATTCCGATTATTATCAAAGCAGCAATTCCTATAGTGATAAAGGAATAGGCTTTATGTTTCTTGAATTGGAACATTGGATAAGAGACAAAAGCAGCTAGGCAGACCGCTCCTGAGAGGATACAGGATGTCCTGCTTCCGGTAAGAATTTCCGTAAACATGAAATAGAAGAAACCGATCAATAGAAGAGGATTTGGTTTCCTGAAAAAGAGAATCATCACTGAGATGATGGCTAACATGATGAAGAAACCATAGACGTTTCGATGACTCAAAAAGGATTTTGTCGTTAAAAGGTTCTGTTCAAATTCTCCGCCTTTAATAAGATAATGGAAGAAAGAACCGAGGATGTCTCTTTCAAAGATGAAAGAATAGATATTCATCACGATTACTATCCCGATTATCGAATAAAGACAGAGGTTGATGAGAACCATCATGTGTTTTCTGCCAAATGATCGTATATACGAGAAGAAAAGATAGAAATAGAAGATGAAACAGATTTCGTTTAAGGTTCCTAACAGTCTTTCTTCTATTTCATAGCCGGCATAGAGCACTTCATGAAAAAGCTTGTCTTTAAAGTAGAAGAAACTATAAGACTGTTCTCCATAAGGGAAAGCCAGGTTTCCTACTATTCGGCAGACGGCAAAACCGACAAAGACAGATAAAAGAAGACGGTCCGCTTTTAGTTTTGAAGACTTGATTCTTCTGACCATAAATAAGATGGCAAGTATCAAAAATAAGCCAACTACAGGTAAAACCATATAAATAGGACTTGTCTTGTTTATTTCGTGATAGAAAGTGATTCCAAATATTGTGAAGCTGTTTGTCCCTCCGGCATCAAGCTGGCCGTTAGGATCAAAAGAACCAAAAGTCAAAAGAACAGTCATAGCTGAGATGGCCACGAAAAGAAGGAGATCGATGATCTCTCCTTTTTCTTTTTCCTGTCCGCGTGCTTTTAAAAAGGAAATCATTTGCTGTCTGGTTTTATTTCGACAGCATCAGAAGACAGTATTGTTTTTTCCTCTGCTTTTTTCTTTTTGTCGTTGTTGATACCTAATCCAGTGCAGATAAGGGAACTGGCTATGAATCCTAAGAGAACACCGACTAATCCGCCTAAGGTGTTTGAGATATGTTTTGACAGAGTGGCAATGCCGCTTTCAGAATAATAGATGTTGTTGGAATTGGATTTGTAAATAGATCTAGTCAGTCCATTGATAGGATCTAAATCGGAAATCAGATTAGAGCAGTAGGTAGTCAACTTGGTGTTGAAGGTAAGACAGTCAGCATCCCAGTTGTTTACAGTCGGCTGACTCAGATGCTGAATAGCTCCGATAACAGGGGAAGACATCGTGGCATCTAAAGCTGAGACTTCATAAGTGTCGCTTACCTGATATCCTAAGAAGCGAAGCTCACTGACTACATTTGTTCTTTTCTTTTCTAAGGCCGATAAATTATTATTGGCAGTTAAGAAGGCAGTTTCGATGTTGGAAGGCTTTTCGGAAACACTGGTTGTCGATCCTAAGGCGGTGGCAAGTCTATCTACATCAGCTTTGGCATTGCTGATATCTGATAAAAGTGATTTCAGATAGGCTTTGTCATTCTCACCTTGCTTAGTGAGTTCTTTGATCTTCTCATTTTCCTGTCCGACTGTGTATTTGACATAGCAGTTGTTATCGAGGTCACCATTGAGGTTATCAAAGACAGTCACTGAAGCGGAAGAATAGCGATTGATAAAGGAAGCATAATGATTGCTTAAAGTCTTTTCCAGATAGGTAAAAGAAGTTCCGAATCTTTTGATCAAGCCGTCATAAGTATCCAAAATAGAAGTATATTCTTTTTCGAGAAGAACAATGGAATTGCGGAAGGATATGTTTTCAATTCCTTCTGATAGAACGTTGTCAACTGAGAAGCTCTGAGAGATATTGACGGCTTTGTCTTTAGTGTAGTTGACGAGATCTTGGATAAAGTTTCGGCCGGTATCTTCGTTTTTGAAGTCTCCTAATTGAAGTGTGAGAACATAAGAATGAGAAGTCTCAGAGACGTTCTTTCCTTCGCTGTCTTTGGCAAGACTGATATTCACTGAGTTGTTCTTGATGATGCTGTCGGCGTTAAGGTTTGCGTATTTGACGTTCTTGTTGTCATCCAAAGTATCTTTGATGACGCTTCTGATGGTATTGGCAGAGGCTATCTCAGTGTAATTGAATAAAGTGTTATCCAAATAATAGCATTTGTTATTATTCGTATCATCGATGAGAGGTATGTTATAAATAAAGGAACTTGTCAGAACTTCACGGCTTTTATTGACTACTAACGAGATTCCCAGATAACCGCCGATTCCACAGATTAAAGTAGCACCTAAAACCCAGTATTTATAAACGTTGAGATTATGTCCGTATGCTCCAAAGGTAAATGAGTTAGGCTTCTTCTCTTCTCCCTTGATTATGATGACGTTCTCTCTTTGATCTTTCTTATCCATGGTAATCTCCTTTATTTAGAGCCTTCTCTTTTGAAGACCTTAATCACAGTTCGGAAGATGATCTTGATATCCAGCCACCAGGAACGGTGCTTGATATAGTATAGTTCCATATTGATTCTTTCCTGATAATCGACATTGCTTCTTCCGTGACATGCCCAATAAGAAGTGAGACCAGGTTTTACTGAAAGAAGAACCTGGCGGGTGAGTCCGTATTTTCCAGTCTCAATTCCTAGGATAGGACGAGGACCGACAATGGACATTTTTCCTGAGAGGATATTGAATAACTGAGGAAGCTCATCGAGAGATGTTTTTCTCAATATCTTTCCCATCTTAGTGATACGGGGATCGTTATCGACTTTGAATTCGGTCTGATATTGCTTAAGCTGTTCTGGTGTCAGCTGCTGATCGATAGGTCTTTGATCCCACTTCATTGTTCTGAATTTCAGCATGCCGAAAGGCTTGCCGTTCTTTCCTATTCTTCTATGTTTATAGAAGATGGGGCCTTTGGAAGTGCATTTGACTAAAATCGCCAATAGAAGGAGCAATGGAGAAAGAACGATGATTGCCAGAAGGGAGTTGAAGATATCGAATCCACGCTTAAAAAAAGCGTAGATTGGCTTTTTGCGAAAGTAATAAGCCTGATCGACTGTAGCTTCTATTTTCTGTATTTCTAAGGTATCCTGACCTTCCTGTAAAGGAGGTAAGGGACGGCTGTTTTTATTTTCAATTTCCATAATAAGTATCCAAACTATATAAGTATAGCACATAAAACTTTCATTCCTACTTATTCTAGTTGGTCTAAACAAGTAAGGATTTTAATTTTTGTTATGAGATATACGAAAATACTTATCAAAGCAAAATGAATATGAATAAGTGCCATATCAAACATGTGGGAAAGAGGAAGTGAGTTGTTTTTTAAAGTCACTGCTTTTTCTAAGTGGTACAATTATTAAAAGGGGATTAATTCAAATGTTAAAAGCACTAACTTTAGGCTTGGTTTCCGCTATGTTGTCTTATGGTCTCGGAGGAACTTCTTTTTCCGAAAATACTCTTTTGTCTGCTTCAAAAACTGAGTATTTATACCAGAATGTTTGGTTTCAGAAGAAAAAAGCTGGTTTTATGACTGAAAGCTGTTCGGTAAAAGATGTTTCTGATGGGAATAATAATAGTCATTTGCTTTATGTTCCTGTCAATATGTCGTTGTTACCAGGTGTTGTCAGACCAGATTATTATAATTCGGCTAGCTTAAAGGCTTCGATATCTGTTTCGTTTGAAAAGAAACAGTTTTATTCTTCATCTAGCGGAACATATATGGATACATGTGCTCTCGATTTTGCAAATTGTAGTGGAACGCCAATAAATGGTGAGAGAAATTATTACTATACTACTAAGTATTCTGAAGGTTTACAGTATGGCTTGAATTCAGAAGGTGATTTTTCTATTAAAGGTGGCTATTCAACCACATATTCAATTTCAAAAACAGTCACTGACCCAGTGGTAAGCTATTCAAAGCAGGTGAGTTATGACAAAGTGACACTGATTTGGGATTTTCTATTTAAATCGTCTGAGACTATGCGCGACACATTCAATTATGATGTTGTTGCTTTCTGTGATGTGAAGACTTTTTATAATCAATATGATAGTAAGACAGGATGCTATATATCGGTTTCGGGTACTTATACCTTAATTGGAGATAATCACATTGATGTAAATCTATTTGACACAGTTGAAGCATGATTATCTTAAATAATATCAGCAAATCATTTAACAATAAGACTCTGTTTCAAAACCTGAATTTTACTATTGGCAGAGGATTGACTATTGTCAAAGGAAAATCAGGCTGTGGAAAATCCACATTAGGACGGATTATCTTACAAAAAGAAAAACCGGAAAATGGAAACGTAATCTATGAAAAGAATTATTCTTTTTCGTTCCTTACTCAGACAAGTTTTCTTTTGCCGGATCTGACGATAAAAGAAAATATTTCTTATTTGATTTCTGTTAAGCAAGATACAGAGTTTTCATATGACAGATTTAAAAGACTAATAGAATTATTTGGTCTTTCTTCTCTTATGGATTCCAAATACAGTGAATTAAGTGATGGAGAAAAAAGGCTGTTTTCTTTTTCTGTTATTGTTTCCTTCGATTCTGATTTCTATGTGTTTGACGAACCTTTGGCGATGGTTGATTCGAAAAGGATACTACTAGTCGTATCAGAATTGTTGAAATTATCAGATGAAAAAGCGGTGATTGTTCTTTTGCATGAAGATAATTTGTTTAATGGAAAAAAGCACAGCTCGATTGACTTAGATACTAATGAAATCCGCATTTGCGATAATAACGATGATATCGAAGAAAGAAAACGACTTTCGTATCCAACAAAGAAATGTTCTACAAAATTATTGCTTAAGGCAAATAAAAATCTGCTTTCTTCTTCTTTTTTGTCCTTCGCTTTGCTTTTGCTTACTGTCTTTTGTTCCTTTTTAACTGTTTCTTTTTCACCCAGAAGTCTTTCTTCTCTCGATGATTTTCAAATCAATAATACTAGCGGAGATTATTATCGGCTTCAGAGTTATTCTGTTTCTAAAGATTTTGAAATCGAAGAGGAAGAACAATCAAAATCTTTAGAATTGTTAAATCAAAATAAGAATTCACTTGCTGTTGTTCCTTTTTTATATTCGTTTTTTCATCCTTTGTTTGGCGATTCTTCTTTCTTTGGCAACATTAAAATCCAGCCTATGTTTATTATCGATTCTGAAATTGTCAGTCAGACAATGTATTTTTATAAAGGCACTTCTGGTGCCAGTCTTGATGTTTCAAGATATGCGACTGAAGAAGATTTAGACATCAGAACGGAATCAGAGGATTATTCAGAAAAATCATTTTCCAATTCTTTTGATCTTAGACAATATGATCGTTTTTATCTATCACTTAATATGTTTTCTAAATTAGTTGAAAATGGTATTTATGAGAATCTGTATGATACAAACGGAAAAAAATATGTAGATGAATCCTTAGGAATAAGCACCGTCAATCTTAAAACCCAAAAGGGAGATGAATATGTTTGGGATACCTATGGAAATGCTGATTTCATTAATGTAAAAATTGTGCCTGGGAAGTCTGTGATCGGTTTGTCAGGAATAAAAGACAAAACACCTATTAGTTTTGGTATCAATGATTGGTCTGATGGTTTGATCAATGTTAACAGAAAGATCTATCTTCAGACTTCGACATATTATCAAGCTGAAGATACAGACTATGTTTATTTATCTGAGGATGTGCTTTTTGACATACTTTATAAAACCGATTACTTGTCTTTCTTTTCAGGAAAAGAAGAAAAGGAAAATAACAGAAAATACGGGTTTTATTATTCTGGTATTTTAGAGGAATACAAAGTCTTTTCTGATTATTTTTTCAAGATTGGTTTTCCTATCTGTTTAGTATTAACTCTTTTCTTCTTTTTCTTTTCCTTATTATCTATATATATCCTGGTAAAGAAAGATAAGAAAATAAACCTACTTTCTTCTTTGAAAGCTGGCTTTGTCTCTAGGCATATGGAGTTTTTGACACTTTCTTTTCTGACTGCTGTGTTTTTGATTCTGTTTCTTTCTTTGTCACCTATCGTGAATTCTTCTTTTAATCTATTTCTTGTCAACTTGGCTACGGGTTTTAATTATCAAAGTCATCCGGAGGTGTGGAAGACGGGTTTGGAATCACTCCCACTGTATTTTGATCTTTACCCCTGGGATGTATTTATTATGATAGGTCTTTTCACTTTATTGCTTTTGTTTGCCTTTGTTATTGATAATGTCGTTTTAAAGAAGGATGGAAAAAGTTTATGATCAGCTTAAAAATTAATAATAAGAGTTACCGTAGAAGAACTATTCTTACTGATTCTCTGATTGAACTGCCTTCTACTGGTTTCTTTATGATTGAAGGCGCTAACGGAAGCGGAAAATCGACTATGCTTCGAATACTGAGAGGAACTGAAGGATATTCTGGAACCTATATGTTTGATGGCAAAGAACCAAGCTCTGATTTTTTGGACGATAACATAGATTTGGTTACCCCTTCCTCTTCTTGTCTTATGAATGAAACCGTTATGGAAAATATGCTTTTTCTTTATCAGGATAACGATAAAGAAAAAGCTGAAGAAATCTTGAGAGACCTTGGGCTGGATTCCGTCATGAATCAAAAGGCGGGTTCCTTAAGTGTTGGAGAAAGAAGGAGAATGAACATTGCTATCGCTGTTTATGGGGGAAAAAGAGTCCTTTTGATCGATGAACCTCTGGTATCGATAGATGAAGACAATCAGAAAAAGCTTCTTCTGGTTTTGCTGGAATATTCTAAAGATCATCTGGTTTTTGTCAGCAATCATGAAAAGATACCTTCTGATATTGAAGGCAAAATCAGAAAATATCAGATAGAAAACTCAAAAGCTGTTATTTCTGGTTTTGACACTGATGACAAAAGAACGACAAGTGAGAAGAGATCTCTTTATAGTCCTTTCGTTTTGATTATGAAAACTATGAGACAGCATTTTTTCTTCTTCCTTACCTTATTTCTCTTTTTGTCTTCAATATTGGGCTTGGTTTTTACCACTTCCTTTGTCGGATCCAATTCCGGTGGAGACTATTATTCAAAATTGGTTTTTGAATCTGTGGCTGAGAACACCGATTTTATGTTTGCTTACGATGATATTGACAAAAGTACCATTGCTGACAAAAACGGGTACTTTGAAAGTATTCGATTTGATAGTGGGAATTGGAATATCAGCGGAATAAAGAATGACGACAGTCTGGAAAACGGAAACATGAATGGGATTCTTTATTTTAAAGATGAAGAAATGAAAGCTTACGAGATTATCTATGGAAAGAAGCCCATTTCCTCAAGCGAAATATTAATACCGTCAACGGT
>DHDT01000059.1:22628-36278 GCA_002399505.1 Caryophanales bacterium UBA4869
AAAACTTATATCTGGGAAAATCCAGCATGGAGGTATCACGAAGAGCTAAGAATATCCGGTGTGTATCAGTCAGCACTTTCTTATTTGAATGATTCAAGAGAGGAAGTGATAAATGAGTCTCTCTGGTTTACTCCATTTCAAATCTACGGTGAGCATTTCGGAGCTGTTTCGGTTCTAGACAAAAACATACCTTCATATGCTAAAGCTTGTTTCTTCTCCGATTCTGTTTCCTATGCTGAGTACAAGAATATTCTTAATGCTTTTCAAGGACTGAAGTCGACCGAAAACAAGAATCAAGATATTATTTCTCTTGTTGAATACTCGAAAGAAATCGGTTATATCGGCGGTGCTTTTGTCATTCTTCTTTCATTAGTTTACTTTTTCCTCTTTCTCAGGAATATTGAAGAAGATTTGGATTTTGTGTTTATACATTTCGGCCACCATAAAAGAAGTCGAAGCAGTTATCTTTTCTCTTCGGTCTTTATGCAGCTTATTCCCTGTCTCTTCTCTTTGATTGTATCAGTCCCAGCTGTGTTATATCTTCAGCGTCTTATCAACAGTCCATTTGCAGTAAAACAAAATTTTGCTTCGCTGAGTTTCAACTATAAATTCTTTGTCATTGTATTGATAATTATAGGATCGATAAACATTTTCATGGGATTATTTTCAATTATTGAAAACAATAAAAGGAAGAAAAAAGGAAACTGAGTTCTGAGATTTCAAAAATCAGAGCAACTATAATTCACAGGTTTTAAGATACAGGTCAACAATCGAAGAGACATCATTAATCGTCTTGATAGACAGACGATAATTTGTCTTGGATTCCAGAGAGTGAGAAAAGCCAGGGAAGATATAAGTATTCGGATAAGGAGCCAGCTTAGTTTTGGCACCAGGCAGGAATTGATCTCTGTCTCCGCAGATGATCAAGTCTCGGTCTTCGATCAAAGGCAGGGTCTCATCTAGAGGAGTTATGAATATCTGAAAAATCTTATCGCATTTGATAGACTGCTCATAATCGGCTGCGATGATTGTTCCAATTGATTTTGATAAGAAAACAATCTCGTCATAAGAGTTGAAGTCGATATCTTTAAGATGCTGGCGGCAATATTCAAAAGCAGTATCGATATTTTCGCTTAAGGGGATTTCCTCTGTCGATTCTCTGTTTACATCATAATGCATATATATCATCTCAAAACCATAGCTTTCTATAATACGGGAAGGGAAATATAAAAGTGATCTGTCACAGCTGTATCTTCTTCCTGGAAAGACAACACAAAGCTTTTTCATGTAAGCCTCCTGACGTCTAGTAACTGATAGATAGTTAATAGTATAGTTGAACTAAGGAATTAAGCAAGTTTTCTCTTTCTTGTCTATTTTGTTTTATTTCCACTATAATATAAAAGGAAAAAGGAGACGTTATAGTTTATGGCTAAATTAAAAGGTACGATCTTAATGTCTAAGGACGGTAAGCTTTTTCTTTTATCAGATAATAAGTACTATATCGCTAAGGGAGAAGGCGATAACGGAGACGAATTTGTCTTCGAAGGCAATGATGCTCTTCCGATGCCTTCTTACATGTTTGCAATCGCCGCCATGGAAGAAGAGAATCTCGATGATACTCTCGACTTCATCCAGTCTAAATGGTTCAATAAGGATAAGTAGACGAAACGTATCATATGGCTGGTCAGCTTAAACTGACCAGCTTTTCTTATTATACATATAATAATGTTGCTGTTTTAGATGTTATACTAAATAAACGACTATAACAAAGAGGGTCAATATGTACAGAGTCATTGTTGCCGATGATGAGGAAGCCGTCAGAGACAGACTTATTTCTTTGGTCAACAAACTCAAAGCTGATTTTCAGTTGGTCGGGCAGTTTGAAAACGGCTATGATGCCTTGGAAGGCATTGAACAGCTTCAGCCTGATTTGCTCATAACTGATATCAAGATGCCCTATATCGACGGCATCGAGCTTATCAAACAGGCAAAACTTGAAGTTCCTCTGATGCAGACCATCATCATCTCCGGCTATGATTCTTTTGATTATGCAAAGCAGGCTATCGACTTGAAAGTCATCGGCTATATCACTAAGCCCATCAGTTTCGATGAACTTAAAGAAGCCATGTATAAAGCCAAGACTGAATTGGATCAGGTTCTTTCTATCGACAAGAACATCGAATCTCTTCAGGAACAGGCAAAGACTAATCTCTCTCTTTTGCAGGAAAACGATCTCTGCAAGCTTCTGTCTTTGAAAGATGTTCCCGATAACTTCCGAAAGAAACTTGAAATCGATCAGATCAACATCAAAGAGAAATACTGCGTGTTGGGTATTTTCGATTTTGATGAGGAATTCGATAAAATCGGCTATGAGACAAGCGAGGTCGTCAACATCTATCTTCATCGTTATTTATATGATGAATTTGATGAACAGTATTCTATCTATGTCTTCAACAGAAGCAATCAGGTTCTTTTCCTGGCTCTGAGTCAAAAACCCATCGACAAAGATTCTATGGAAGAGTCTTTGGCTTCCATCTTGTCGAAGATTAACAAAGTCTGTCATATTTCCCTATCAGCCGCCATCAGTGATTTCTCCAGTGAGAAAGAACATAATTTCCGTAAACTGTTCCGCCATGCCTTGAGAACTCTTGAATACCGAACTGTCATCGGCAAGAGCACTGTTCTTTTCTTTGACGACATTCAGAAAGAGGAAGTCAGTATCGGAAAGATTGACGACAATGAATTCAAGACTGTCACTTATGATCTTTCTTACGGATATATCAAAGACTGCAAGGGTCATATCAAGAACATGCTGACTAAGATTGCCAGTCCTGAATATGCCGATTCTTATTTGTATATTATCAGCAGTATCACCAATTCTCTTCTGAAGTCCTGCACGAACTTCAAAGATCTCTATAAGAATTTCATGAACAACAACGAGATCTTTCAGACTGTTTATGAATGCAAAAGCGTCGATAAACTCAATGATTTCTTCAATTCCCTCATCGACAGCATCTATGCTGTCAATGAAGAGACAAGAAACAGCGGCGTCGAATCGGGACTGAAGCAGACTTTAGCCTATATCGACGCTCATTATGCTGATCAGAATCTTTCTTTGGAGGCTCTGTCAAAAGCTTTATGCTACAGCGTATCCTATCTGTCTTTGCTCTTGAAAAACGACAACAAGACTTTTACCAAGTATGTGATGTCAGTCAGAATGGAACACGCCAAAGAGCTTTTGACTAATCCCAACAATAAGATAGTCACAGTTTCGGAAGCTGTCGGATATAGCGATCCTTATTATTTTTCTCATTGCTTTAAGAAGTATGTTGGGGTAAGTCCAGTTGAATACCGCAAAAAATAAAAGAAAATTCACTAATTCTATGGGCTTCCAGATGATCTCCTGGTCTTTGGCTGTTTTTGTCTTGTTCTCGATTGTGGTTCTGATCATCGAAATCTTTGTCTATTCCAGTTACGCCAACCAGAATTCGACCACTCAGAACACAGTTTTGACTGAACAGGTTCTCTACAATTATGAAAAGTATTTTGAGAACATCAGCACGATAAGCAATCAGATTCAGGACCGCGTCTACAGCAACGATGATCTGGTCTCTGATAACGAGGAAAAGAAAGAAGACGGACAGTTCTTTGACAATATCATCGCTATCAAGCGGGAGATAAACAGCATCAGGGTCTACAGTCTTTCTACTGGAAGTCTTCTGGCCAAAGACAGCCAGAGCATCAATGATTCTGTCGATGTCAACAATCCCGATGAGTGGTTCACCTCGGCTAAGACCAATACTCTGATCGACAACTTCTCAGCTGTCACCTATAGCGGAGAATCCTATCATATCGTTCTGTCAAGATATGCTGAAAGCAACAAAGGACAGCTAGACTGCATAGTCAGGATGGATCTTGATTTCACCTCTATTGTCAACTCCATCTATGAGGTGGATTTTGGTACCGGCGGTCATATCATCATCTACGATAAGAATTACAGTCTTGTCTATACATCCTCTAATGAATATTCCGACAGCGAAAAAGCCCTTCTCAAAGAGAACGTCTTAGGTACTAAGAGCGTCACTATCGACAAACATGACTTTGTCTTGACTCAGTATACGATTTCACATACGACCTGGAGAGTCGCTCTTTTCTCAAACGTCGATGCCGTCAGAGCGACCAATACGACTTTCATCATCATCACCGCCATTGTCTGTCTGGCCTCCTGTGTGGCTTTCTCTTTCATCTTAGTATTATTGGCCAGCACCGTCACTCGTCCCTTGAATGATCTTCAGGAGGCGATGGACGCTGTCCGAGACAGCGACTATCTGAAATATGTTCCGACTAAGATCAAGGGCTCCAACGAAGTCGAGGAACTCAATGAGTCTTATGACGGCATGATGAAACAGATCAAGAAACTGATGAGCAATGTTGTCGAAGAGCAGAACAATCAGAGAAAATCGGAGTTTAAGGCTCTCACCAATCAGATCAATCCTCATTTCTTATACAACACTCTTGATTCCATCATCTATCTTATCGATGAGGGAAAGAACGAGGATGCTCAGACGATGGTTCTGGCTCTGTCAAAGTTTTTCCGTATATCTATCTCCAAAGGAAAGACCATCATTTCCTTGAGAGATGAGATCGAGCATATCAAGAACTATCTGATTATTCAGAAGATGAGATACAAGGACTCTTTCAGCTATCAGATTGAGGCTGAACCTCTCTGCCTGGATTTCCAGGTCATCAAACTCATTCTTCAGCCGATTGTCGAAAATGCCATTTATCACGGCCTTCATGAGAAGGAGTCAGGTATCATCAGAGTCATCTGTTATCAGGAAGGTGATTTCCTGAAATTGTCTGTCAAGGATAACGGGCTTGGCATCACTCAGAATAAGATCGATGAGATCAGACAGTCTTTTGATGATCCTGAGGTCTATAACGGTGTCGGTCTCAAGAACGTCTATCAGAGACTGAAGATCTACTATGGACCTAAAGCCGATGTCCTGATTGAAAGCGTCTTAGATGAAGGAACGACAATAACTTTGGTCATTCCTTTAAGAGGTGGATTAAATGACCAAAAATAAATTACTGATTATCTGTTCCTCTCTGTCGATTCTTCTTTCAGGCTGCAAACAGGTACAGAAGAAAATAGGTATCTTTCTCTATAACTCCAACGACACTTTCATCACTGAACTGAATTCCTATCTGACTGAGAAACTTAAAATTTCTTATGATTATAAGGTATTTGATGCTCAGGAGTCACAGGTCAGTCAGAATGAACAGCTGCTTTCTGTTCTCAGAGAAGACTATTCCTGTCTTCTCATCAACACGGTTGACCGTCTGGCCTCAAGTGCCATCATTGAGAAGTGCTCGGCTAAAAATCTTCCTCTTATATTCTTTAACCGAGAACCTCTTTCCGAAGACATTCAAGGCAAAGAAGACATCTATTATGTCGGGACCAGCGCCAGCATTGCCGGCGAATATCAGGCTGAGATGGCTTTTGACTTGTTTGTGAAGAACAAGGCTCTTGATCCTGTCTACGACAGAAACAAAGACGGCCGTATTCAGACTGTTGTCATCAAAGGCGAAAAAGGACATCAGGACGCGGAACAGAGAACAAAATCATCGACAAACAGACTCCGTGAGTTATTGATTTCAGCTTTAGGAGATAACGGAGAAGACCGATTGGAGATTCTTTCAGTCGAGTCCGCCGACTGGATGAGATCCAAAGGTCAGAACGTGATGAAGAATATGTATACGGAATACGGAGACAAGATCGAATTAGTCTTGTCAAACAATGACGATATGGCAGTAGGTGCTATCGATTATCTGCTTGGAAACGAAAAATATATGGAACAGATAAGCAGTAAAACTCGCGTTTTTCTGCCTATTTTCGGTGTTGATGCCACAGACGTTGGAAGGGGTGCCATCGCCAATGGCTACTTGGCCGGAACGGTCTTAAATGATGCTGACGGTCAGGCTTCTGCCATCTCTGCTTTAGTCGATTATGAACTTAAAAATAAGGATTTATCGGACTTTCCTTATAAATTCACTGATGGAAACCGTATTTACATCGACGAAAGAAAATTAACAAAAGACTCTCTTTAATGGTTATTGGATGTTTTTACATTAAGACTAGAGAATTATCAATGTTTTTTTGCAACCGCTTACATCTATAATGGCTACAAACGAACTGGAAGAACTGTGAAATATTCGTCAGAAAGAAACACAGCTCATCTGGCTAGTAATGGAATAAGGGGGAACAAAAATGAAAAAGAATCTGATTCCATTAGGTGTGTTGGCCTTCGTAGGTTTGGCTGTGACTTCTTGCGGCGGTGCTGCTACTTGGTCTTGGGAAAATGCCAAGGCTGATAAGGCTCTTAAGTATTGCTTACTCATCGGCCAGATCGACCACAATGACTCTGCTGCCCGTACTGCCGGTATCCGTGACGCTCTGACAACCAGACCTGCCACTCATGCCACCAATGCAAATACTGAGACTCCTGTACAGGGCAAGCTCACTATTGGCGGAGTAGAATATGAAGTCGATGAACTTGAACATGCTGAACAGAAATCAACTGCCGGTGCAACTTGGGATAAGCAGACTGCCAACGCTTCTGCTCAGACTTGGCTGAACAAGCACAATGATATTGATTTCTTCGTTTCTAATAACGATGGTATGGCTGAAGGTGCTATCGGTGCCTCCAACTGGATCAACGGATTACCGATCTTCGGTTATGATTCCAACGCCTCCACTCTTCAGTTCATCAAGGATGGAAAGATCATGGGAACCATCAACCAGAACGCTTCTGCTCAGGCTGCTGGTATCTACATGTTAGCCAGAAACTGCATTGATGGCGTTGCTGCTGCCGATAGAACTGTCAAGGGTTTCACTGCCGCCTCTGCAAATGGCTATGGACAGATTTCTTCCAACTACACCTATAACCCTACTAATAAGTCCATGTTGGTTGATAACTTCAAGGTTACTTCCGACAACGTCGATAAGTATCTTGGAAAGACTCCTGCTGATTTACTTGATACCAAGGTTACCAAAGGAACAACTGCCTCCAAGAAGGTCTGGCATTCATACTACAGTGATCAGGATAACTTCCTCAACGAGAATATGAAGCCTTTGTTCAAGCTCTATAAGGACAAATTCAATCTCGATGTCACTGAGGCTTTCGGTGATGGCAATGATGAAGCTAAGGAACTCAATGCCCTTAAGGCTACTGATGCCAATGCCTTTGACTGCTATATCATCAATATGACTAAGACCACCAATGCCAAGACTTATCTTGATGAAATCTATACCAAGAGCGGTGATGTACCGGTCATCTTCTGGAACAGACAGGCAACACTCACTGATGGAACTGTCGATTCTGCCGTCATGGCCGATTCCAGATTCACCAAGGGTGTCTACTATGTCGGCTTTGATGCCATCCAGGGTGGTACTCTCCAGGGTCAGATGATCGTCGACTATTTCAAGGCTCTTAAGTAAACCGTCTTTGCTGTAAAGAAAAGAATAACATCGGACCTGTTTCTTACGGGTCCGATGCTGTCTTTTTTATAGAAAGGGGAAAACTAATGCCAGACAATAAATACATCCTTGAAATATCCGGTTTATCCAAATCATTCGGCAGAAACCAAGTTCTTAAAGACATTAATCTTAAAGTCAGACCGGGTACTATTCTTGGTCTTATGGGTGAAAATGGTGCAGGAAAATCAACGATGATGAAATGCCTCTTTGGCATCTACTCACGTGATGGCGGCAACATCAAACTTGATGGCTTAGATATTAACTTCACTTCTCCAAAGGAAGCTTTGGAACACGGTATAGCCATGGTTCATCAGGAACTGAACCAATGCTTGGATCGGACAATTCAGGACAATATGTTCTTAGGCAGATATATTACAAAAGGCGGAATCATTGATGAATCTGCCATGTATTATAAATGTCTGAGCATTTTTAATGAGTTAGGTATGAACTTCAATCCTAGGACGATCATGAGAACGATGTCTGTTTCTCAGCGTCAGATGGTTGAAATTGCCAAAGCTGTCTCTTACAACTCTAAAGTCATTGTCTTAGACGAGCCTACTTCTTCTCTTTCCGAAAGAGAAGTTGTGAAGCTATTCAGTATTATTAGAAATCTGAAGGCTAAAAAGAACATCAGTTTTGTTTTCATCTCACATAAGATGGATGAAATATTTGATCTCTGTGACGATGTAGTTATTCTTCGTGATGGCTCCGTCACTTTGGATAAACCTGTCAAGAACACCAATCTTGATGAGCTTGTCGCCGCCATGGTCGGCAGATCTCTTGATTCAAGATTCCCGCCTATGACAAATAAGCCCGGCGAAGTCGTCTTTCAGGTACGTAATCTCTGCACTAAATATAAACCATTCCTGAAAAATATCAGTTTTGACCTTAAAAAGGGTGAAATTCTTGGTGTTTATGGATTGGTCGGTGCTGGAAGAAGCGAACTTCTCGAGTCTCTGTTTGGTGTCAGAACCATTGCCGAAGGTGAAATCTTCTATCGTGGAAAACGAATTTTATTCACTTCGCCTATTCAGGCGATGCAGGCTAACTTCGCCTTCCTCACTGAAGAGAGAAAAGTCACTGGTTTATTCGGAACTGGCGATCTAGTCTTCAATACCTGCATCACTAATCTCGATAAGTATATGGATTTTGGATTCTATGTCGACAATGCCAAGATGCGTGCCGCCGCTGATAAGGAAATCAAACAGATGCATGTCAAATGCATGAGTGCAAATGATAAGATCCTTTCTCTCTCTGGCGGTAATCAGCAAAAAGTAATCATCGGAAAATGGATGGAAAGACAACCTGATATTTTCCTGATGGATGAACCTACCCGTGGTATTGATATCATGGCAAAGTATCAGATTTACGAGCTCATGGTCAAATTGGCTTCGGAAGGAAAATCAATCATCATGGTTTCTTCGGAAATGCCGGAAATCTTGGGTATCACCGATCGAATCGTCGTCATGTCCAACTATCATATGGCCAGTGTCGTCAATACTAAAGATACTAACCAAGAAGAACTGCTTAAGTTATGCGCCAAATACTTATAGAGGAGATAGAAAATGGAACAAGATAATAAAGCCGTTGTCACGACGGATAAACAGGATAGTCCGTATGTATCCAATCCTGCTTTTGAAGACTATCTAAAACAGCTTAATGAACTTAGAGCTGACGGTGAGAACAAAGCTATCGCCTTAACTAACGAAATCCAAGATCTCAAGCTCAATAAGCAGATTGAAAAAGAAGTCCGAGACGATGCAATCGCCACTGATAAGGCTGCTCTTGAAATAGCCAAAGAAGAGCGTTCTAAGAAAAAAGATCAGGTTCATGAAATCATCCGGAAAGCTATCCAGGAATCAAATACTCAGTTCAAACCTTATTTCGATGAACTCTGCAGTCGCGAAAGGGCCAACATTCAGGAAGCAAAAGAAGAGTATGCTTCTGCAATTGCCGGTTACAAAGACAAACATCAGAAACGTTTAGCCATCATCAACAATATGAATGCCGCTGATAAATCAGCCGGCACTGATATTGAGAAGCAGAAGAAGATTGAGACTAAGGCTGAAAACATCGCCTATAAATCCCATATTCATGAAGCGACGATTGACCGTGATACAAAGATAACCAGTGCCAAAGATGCCAAATACAATGCCTTCATGGAAAAGTACGGCTATGCTACCAAGGTCAGAAACAACAAACACTCGATACTTGAGAGCATCGAATACAAGTGGCAGCATTACCAGAATACCTTCAATGTCCGTGACTATTTGCTGAGAAATGCCCTTTACTTCGTTGTCATCGCTCTGTTCATCGTCTTCATCATCATTTCCAAAGGCAACCTGCTTTCCGGAAACAACATCATCGGTATTCTCTCACAGGCATCACCGAAACTCTTCTACTCTTTAGGTGTTGCCGGTCTGATCCTTATCGCCGGTACTGACTTGTCAATCGGTCGTATGACTGGATTGGGATTGAGTATCTGCTGTCTGATTCTCTCTGATAATACTTATGCTGATAAATTCGGCAACACGTGGTTCAATCTTACTTCTGCCCCTTGGGGACTTAGAATCTGCTTAGCCATCTTCTTATCAATTCTCTTATGCGTCCTCTTCTCAGCCATTGCCGGATTCTTCACTGCCAAATTCAAGATGCATCCGTTCATCACCACTCTTTCCACTCAGTTATTGATGTTCGGTCTTGTTGAAGTCTTCTTCTCCAATATCTCTTCCTTCAATATGAATACTACTTTGAAAGCCAACATCATCGGCTACCAGGGCTGGATTTTGATCATCTATGCCGCCATAGCGACGTTGATTGTCTGGTTTATCTGGAATAAGACTAAATTCGGTAAGTACATGTACGCAGTCGGCGGCAACCCGGAAGCTGCTGCTGTCTCTGGTATCAACGTCTTCAAGATCACCATGGGAATCTTCGTCATGGCTGGTGTCCTCTATGGTTTAGGCGGTTTCTTCACCGCTGCCCAGGTCGGAACCGGTAACCCTAACACAGGTTATGGTACTGAACTTGATGCTATCGCAGCCTGCGTCATCGGCGGCATTTCCTTCTCAGGCGGTGTCGGAACGATCAAAGGTGCTGTTATCGGAACCATCATTTTCACCGGTATGACTTATTGTCTTACTAACTTAGGTTATGATCCTAACATTCAGTATATCTTCAAAGGCGCCATCATCATGGCCGCTGTCTGTCTTGACTCTATCAAGTATCTGAAGAAGAAGTAAACGAGAAGCAAAAGAAAAGACCGCCTCTGCCCCGAGACGGTCTTTTTTTGTTGTCTGAAAACTATCGAACTTATCTTCTGATTTAAAGTTGTTTAGCTGATAATCGTCTTTTTTGCAGCACTGCTTTCTTCAATCTGACGGGCCAGGTTTAACGAGTAGCTGATACCAGTTGAGGTGGTTGACTTATCGACGAGAATCACATTCTTTTCAAATCCTAAAAGAACGACTCCGCCGGAGATTATCTTCTTATCGACGGAGGCGTGGAAGGACTGGAAGAGTCTTTTCATGAACATGTTGCCGATCTTATAGTTGAATGAGGTGTTGACTCCTTTTTCAATATAGCTGTCAAAGACGGTGATGCCCTGATTGATGCCGGCAATGACTGTCTGGAAGAGAACAGGATTTCCAAGCAAAATATCTGTTTTGGCCTGAAGGAAGTTTTCGGTTTCCAAAAGTCCCAGATATCCTTCTTCTTCTTTCAGTCTTTCAATTATTTCTTTTTCTTTTTCATCGATTGTGATGTTTGAAGGGATGAGGAATTTAAATCCGGGCTTCTCGATTTTTAAAACGGCACTGCAATAGAACTTTAAGGCCTTGAGATAATAGAGGTAGTCGTCGATTGTCGGATTCATCTTGAATCCCAGATCTCCGATGACGGTCTTCTTTGATGTGTAGGCATTGGCAAAGAGGGTTATATATAACTGAGAATCCGAAGATTTCTTTAAGCAGTTTTTGCAGGCTGAGGCAATCTCGTCTTTGTCGGTGAAGGTGACATAGGAATCGATCTTGCTTTCAGGATTTCGTAATAAGGAGAAGGCAATCTTCTGTGTCTTTCCTTTTAGAAACTCAGTGCTGTCATCTAGTTCTCTGTCATAGGTATCTACGTTGATTAGTTCGATATTGTTTTCGTTTTTGATAGTCAGAAGATTATTGATATCGCCGATTACAACGACTGATGAATTCTTGTTTTTTGATAAGAAAAATTTTATTCCCTGAACGGCTTTGGAAGAGTCTTTTTCTAAAGCGGAAACATCAATTAAGATTTTTGACATTTTTATCATCTCCTATAGGTAATAGTATAAGTTTTTAATGCTTATATTACCATTGATATGGCTGTTTTCTGCGTGAATTCTCTTCTTATCCGGTTGTCTATTCTATGCTATATGAATTATAATCTTAGTATGAAAAAAGCACACTTGTTATTAGCTTTGAGCGCAATGATCATCCCTGCCTTTTTATCATCCTGTAAGAGCGCCTCAGCCTCATCTCAATACCCGTTATATGAAGGAACAGATCAGCCTTTGACCTATAAGACCACTGAGGCCTTTATCAGCACTTATGATAATGGAAGCAACTTCAATCCCGTTGGCATCGAAGTGTATTTTAAGGATGCTAAACTGACCTCAGATCAGTATTTCTTTGTTTCCGTCGCCGCTAATCCTGAAAACTCCAAGATAACAACTGAAGCTACTTTCAGTTCTTCAAAGCCGACAGAAGAAGTATCTTTCTATGCCGCTTATCATGACGATACTTCGATGTATGTGACCTCGGCAATCACCGTCACTGTCAAGAATTCACAGGCTGCCAGCCCCTGGCTTGTATATACAGTCACTGGCATCGCTTTAGTCGGACTGGCTTTAGTCACTACTTTAGGTATGCGTGCCAAACAGAAGAAGAGCCAGGAAAATACTGAAGAAGGAAACAAATAACATGAAATTCAATCTGAAAGAACATCCGATGATATTCTTAGTTCTGATGTCAGTTTTGATGTTGATTGTTTCTTTGTATTTAGGTGTCACTTATCACTTCAACATGTATTCTGTTATCGCCATTGTCATATCTGGTTTGGGAACTGTCTGTCTTTTAGGCTATACCATTTATGATCTTGTTGATTTCCTGAAGAAAAAAGAACAGTACGACAAATCTCATCAGAATAATGATCAGGATAAAACCGATCATTGTGAGGATGATAAATGAATGAAGAAGAGATAAGGTCTTTTCTTTCTTCTTTTCCGGATGGATGGGATGAATTGCTGAAAGACGAAAAGAACAAGACTTATTATCAGAATCTCCTTCTTTCTGTATCGAAGAAATACCTGACTGAAAAAGTCTATCCTCCTTATGAAAAGGTCTTTTCGGCTTTTTCCTATACCTCAGTCGATGATATCAAATGCGTTATCATCGGTCAGGATCCCTACTTCAATGAGGGACAGGCTAATGGATTGGCGTTTTCTGTCAATAAGGGAGTTAGACTTCCTCCTTCCCTGCTCAACATCTACAAAGAACTGTTTAATGAATATTCTTATCCGATTCCTAAAAATGGATCTCTGGAATCCTGGGCCCGACAGGGTGTTCTTTTATTGAATTCTTCGTTGACTGTCAAAGAAGGTGAACCTAACAGCCATTCAAAATTGGGCTGGGAGACTTTCACTGACGATGTCATAAAGATTATCGATTCTTTGGACAGACCCATTGTCTATCTTCTCTGGGGAAACTATGCTTTTAAGAAGAGTTCACTGATTAAAAGCAGGAAAGCTTTTATCATTCACACTGCTCATCCTTCTCCTTTGTCTGCTTCACGGGGATTCTTTGACAGCAACTGTTTCAAGAGATGTAACGAGTATCTTATTAAGAATGATATTGAACCGATCGACTTTCAGATAAAAGACTGATTTTAAGTCAAAAAAATGATATTTTACAATATGGAATATTGAAGTTTTTATTATACAGAACTACAATATACTAAAGAGGAAATATTAATGACAGTTTTATTACTCGTAAGTGTTCTGGCAGTGTCTTTTTCCTATACTCCAGGATCTTCTGAGTTTTGCCTATTAACGAGTAATGAAGTACTTTCTCAGAGTCATT
>DHDT01000059.1:36397-36730 GCA_002399505.1 Caryophanales bacterium UBA4869
GTTTCAAATCATTCTTCTTTGCTGAACGGCTTTGAAAACATCAATCTATGAAAATGTCATCTTCTATCATATTATCTGATTTTTCATTGCTTCAAGGCAAAAAGAAACTTCTGATTTCATCAAGTCTTTGTTTAAATGAAACCGGCCTTTATTATCTGACTGGTCCAAATGGTTCTGGAAAAACCACTCTTTTATCTGCTCATTCGGGAAGACATTCATTTAAAGGATCATATGTCTGTCAGTCTAAAACGGTAAATGAGAATTCTAATGGAAAGTCACTGCCTGATGTTGGGCTTGTATTATCAGATTCCCCTTTGATCGGTAATCTTTCAC
>DHDT01000059.1:36901-39651 GCA_002399505.1 Caryophanales bacterium UBA4869
TAGAAGCTTGATAAAATACTGGAAGAACTTGATCTTACTTCAGTAAAAGACTCTAAAGTCAAACATTTGTCTGAAGGGGAGAAGAGAAGAACTCAGTTAGGTGTTGAATTATTCGGCGGAAAGAAGATTATCTTAATTGATGAACCTACTGCTTCTTTGGATGAGAATAATTCAAAGAAGATCATTCAGATAATCAGAGAATTGTCTAAAACAAGGCTGGTCATCGTCACCACCAATGAAAGACTGCATCCTCTGGAAAGCGGAGAATATACCGGTCTTATCAGGATTGAGAATAAGAAACTGATTCTTAGAAAAGGCAATCTGGATTCTGAGAAGGTTCCAATAGAGGAAGAGGTTCAGGAAAAGACGTCTCTGTTAAATTTTATAAGATCAATCTTATTTAATAATAAGCTGATAATCATCTTGCTGACTGTCTTTGCCGTTATTCCTTCTCTGTTATTTGGCTTTTGTCTTTACCCAGCCTATGGTGATCCTTCTTCCGGTATTAGTTCTTTGAATTATCAGTCAGCCAAAGACAATTATGAATATGTTCTTTTTTCTACTAAAGATGACGAAAAACCAGAAGTTGATTTAACCGCTGATAAAGTTTTTTTTATACAAAGCAATTTCTAATACAAATATTATGCTGGGTGATACTACTCGTGATAACAGGTATCCTTCAGTCATCAATGACATGAGAAATTATGTCTCGATGGTTTCCTTAGTTGATCAATCGAAGTTATCCTCATATAGTCTAAAAAAGGGCAGTCTTCCTGTAAACGAAAATGAATTCATCATTCCCAGTTTTCAATATGACTATCTGATTGAAAAAGGTTTTTTTGATTCCTTTGAGTCTCTCTCAGAAAAAGATTATTCTTTCACTGCCGACTCTCTAAGTCAGCATGACTATCGAATAGTAGGCGTATATCAAAGCAGTCTTGAAAGCGTCTTGAAGATATCCAATGATGAACAGGCCGATGTTACTGTTTCTGCCATTGATTCTGATAATTATTTCAAGTATATCTTTGTCGGCGGATCAATATCGATATTGACTGATGAAGATAGAAACGACAACAAGTATGGGTTTACTAAGGGCATACTCACTGAGAACCTGACCAAAGATAAAATCAAAGGCTATGACTTGTTTACCTGTATTCGCTATAAGGACACTGCTTATATCGGAGAAGAGAATTATTTCGCTAAAGATATTCAGGAAAAGTACAAAGTCTATCTATTAGTGTTCTTCATTGTCTTTGTTTTGTATTCTCTGTTTTCCGTATTTGCCTGGATTCAGGTATTCAAAGACTATCTGTTGATGTATTCCTATCATTATGAAAGAACAAGGGGTCCTTTGTCTCTTATGACTGGAATCTATATTGTTTTGGAAGTGCTTATACCAGTTACTCTGTCTATTCCTTTTGGAATTCTAGGAGGTGTCTTCTCTTCTACAGCTTATGCGAAAACATATTTTGTTCTTTCTTCTTTGGTCAATATGTTTTCGTTTAGTTATTCTTTCTTTTTAGGTATTCTCATATCTTTTGGAATAGGATTGATCTGTAGTCTGCTTCTCTTTTTAATCTTGTCTATTCTGAGAAGAAAAGCCAAATGACGGATAGGGAAAAAGTTTTAGTCAGAGTATCTTCTCTGACATTCAAATGCAAAAAACGTGTTCTTTTTGAGAACCTGTCTTTCAGTATCGGAAAGGGAATAACTGTCATTGAAGGCAAGTCGGGAGTCGGGAAGTCTTCTCTTATGAAAATGATGGCCGGGTTTATCAAACCGACTACTGGAACTGCCGAACGGAATTATTCTTCTTTTTCTTATCTTTCCGCTCAGAATCTATTGATCGACTATCTTACTGTAGAAGAAAATATTCTTTTGCTGAAGGACTGTAAGACTAAGGGGATATTTGATGAAACAATCTTTGACGAAGAACTTAGCAATGCCGGATTAGAAGATGTCTATAGATTAAAAGCCGGAGAACTGAGTGACGGAGAAAAAAGATTAGTCTCTTTTCTGATATGCATCTCTTATGAAGCAGACATCTACTATCTTGATGAACCTTTTAATTTCCTTGATGAACGAAGACGAGAGTTCGTCTATAGTCTGATTAAAAGACTTTCTCTGACTTCGGGAGTCGTTCTTATCAACCATGTGGATAAAGACAAACTGAATAACTCTTTTACTTTGAAAATCAGTCTTGATAATGGATGTTTGATCAAAGGAAAAGAATCTTTGACTTTGGAAAAGAAGAAGACCGAGAAGACCAATCATCAAAGAGTATTGTTTTCTATTCAGAGAAAAATCCTTAAGAGTTCTCTTAGCTGGCCGATTCTGTCAGTCTTGATTGCTTTTCTTTTCTGTTCGTGTCTGATTGTCTCCGTTTCTTCTTTTCCTCTTGATGATGAAAGCCTCGAACAGAAAGAAGTCGACAGTGACCCTTACGAATACTTGAATGTAAATGGGAATACTCAGGGTGAAAGCTTTGAGTTTGATGAATACCGACTTAGTATCGAAATGTCAGATCTTTTATATTCTGACGACTTTCATTTGGAAGATGGCAAAGCTCTTAAGATTATTATTGATTCTTCTTTAGAAGCTGACTCGATTTATTATTACCAATCTGTAAATAAGATACCTGTTATCGATATCGATCAGTACAGTAATCCCTGTCAGTTGAATATTGTCAGAGAAGATGAAGAAAACAGAAAGAGACTGGAAGAGGAAATGTTCTCTTTCAATGTATCTGC
>DHDT01000070.1:0-282 GCA_002399505.1 Caryophanales bacterium UBA4869
GATGACATGATTATCGTTGTTGTCTCTGATAGCATCGTAGATCTTATCGAAGACAGGATAACAGATGTCTGTTGTTCCTTTGTTTTTGTCATTGTAATCGCCGCATGGCTCATTCAGGATGTCATAGGTGGCAATCCACTTTCCTAAATCCGGTTTATCGACAGTATAGTAAGAAGAGACGTATTTCCAAAGATCAGCTGTCGCATTGATATAGGTGTCGTTAGTCCACAAGTCAGCTCCTTTCATATATCCGGAATGTTCGTATCCGTTTTGACTTCCGGG
>DHDT01000070.1:387-14744 GCA_002399505.1 Caryophanales bacterium UBA4869
ATGACTTCCGGGAGCGCCATGGAGATCGAGAATACAATAGAGAGAATACTTCTGACATTCAGATAAGAACCAATCGAAATAAGAAAATGCGTCTTCTTTTTCTTTTCTTTTAAAGCTGCCATCTTCATTCTGATCTAAAATGTCACGATAGTAGAAAGGAAGACGGATAGAATTATATCCTAGCTGTTCCTTGACTACTTTGAAATCAGAGTCGGAGAACCAGTTTTCGCGGAAGGTATCGATAAACTCTTTTCTCTGGCTGTCAGTGATATTGGGATTGGAATTAAGTCCTTCGATCACATCTTCCATCGGAAGCTCAGGATAAGTCGGGATATTATTGGAATCATAGATGATGTTGTTGTCAGCATCCAGTTTCTCACCGACGCTATAGGGAACAAGCCATCCTTCAGAAACTAACATGCCTCCGGCATTGACGCCCTTAAGGATAAGACGGTTTCCGTCCTTATCATATAAAGAAGATCCTTTCTGCTGAACCAATCCGCTCTTGTTCTCTATAACTGCGCCAGAATCAGTCCTGTCACCGCGGTTATGAGATACCAAGGTGACAATTCCGACAAAGGCCAAAACTATCAAGACGATACTCAAAACGACAATTATCAATATCTTCCACCAAGATAATCTCTTCTTGGTCTTTTTGCCTTCCAAGGCTGTTTCTTTGCTCATAAATCTACCTCTTTAGTCTATTCTACATCATCGAGGAGGAAATTGCCTCTGAAGCGTCTTCTTTGTCATAGAAAAAGCATAAAAAAGAAATAAACAAAAAGCTGGCAGCCGAAAAGCTGCCAGCAGTTATTGCAGTCTTATAGAAACAATAAGATGTTATTTACCGGAAATAGCAAGTTTCTTAATCAACATGGAAGGATTGAAGATTCCGCCTGAATACTCTGATTCATCGCTTAAGGCCTGGACGCTGTTGAAGAGATCAAGAAGATTTCCGGACATGATGATCATCGAGACGGCTTTATCGATCTTTCCGTCTTTGACAACATAACCCTGGCAGGGCAAGGAAAAGTCAAGAGTCTGACCGTTGATTCCTGAGTTCAGACCGCTGACAGAGGTGATATACAATCCGTTGTTCATCTTAGAAAGAAGTTCAGCGACTGTCTTCTTGCCTTTATTGACAGTAAGGACAATCGGCCCGCCGTTTCCGTTAGAAGAAGCGCAGCCATTGTTCTCTTTTTTGCCTTCAAAGGCTGTCTCCTGAGAGACGAAAGTGTTCTCAAGGACTCCGCGGCTGATGACTTTGAAATCCTGAGTCGGATAGCCGTCGGCATCGATACTGGCAGAGGAGAGAGATTCTACGTGGGGAGTATGTCTGATAGTCAGACACTTGGAGACGATCTGCTTTCCGACCTTTCCCTCAAATACAGACAGGTGCTTCTGAATGGCTTTTTCGTTGAGCTGAGATAAGAAGAATCCCATCAAAGCCGAAACGGTGTCATATCTTAAGACAGCTTTGTATTTCTTTCCGGCAATCGCCTTAGAGCCAAAGAAATCAACAGCTTCCCTGATAGCCAGAGGTATGACCTTGATTCCATTCTTCTCAAAGTCTTCAATATTGGTAAAAGACGAGAACATCAAGCCACCTGATCTAGGCTCTTTGTTATCATCTTCTCCATAGACGCTGATATATCCTACATAGTTTTTAGAAGCATCCGTAGCTTTAAGACCGAGATTGTTTGCTTTTACAGTTTTAGCTTCCGTCACTCCAAGATTAATCTCAACCTTGTTGATTCTCTTATCAAGAGCGATAGCCTTCTTGTAGAGTCTAAGTGCGACTTCACGAAGTTCTTTCAAAGAAGCCGACTTGAAATCCTTGGAGACTGTCTTGGCGCGGCGGATTTTCTTTCCGCCGGCATAGAAATAAGCCGGATTAGATTCTTTTCCGTATTTGGCTGATTCCAATACGTTTTCAGCCAGCAAGGAAGAAGTATCCTTATCGATGGCATCAGTGGAAAAGCTTCCCTGACGTCCGTCAAAGAGGCCTTTGGCACCAATGGACTGAGTGTTTCCAATCTGCTGATTCTCAATGATGTCATTGAAAGTAGAAATAGAAGTTTCATTGGTGACTGAGAAGGTCACCTGATAGGGATTGAGACCTAATTTAGTTCCTTCCTCTAAATATCTATTGAAATTGATAGCCATTTTACTTGCCTCCCGCACTGCCGACTAAGATTTTGGAAATCAGCAAAGTAGGCTGACCTACTTCCACATAACAGGAACCGGAAGCGGCTCCACAGACACCGGGTCCTCTCTCCATGTCGTTTCCGACCATGGTGATGTTCTTCAATATCTCGTATCCGTATCCCATCAGAGACGCCGACTTGATCATATGTCCGACCTTTCCGTCTTTGATGACATAGGCTAAGTCAGAAGTGAACAGGAACTGATCAGTTGAGGGATCGACCTGTCCGCCGGTGAAACCGACACAGTAGATACCGTTTTTGACTGACTTGATGATATCTTCCTTAGTGGAAGTTCCGTTGTCGATATAAGTATTAGTCATACGGGTAGTAGGGAGGAACATATAGGATTCACGACGGCAGGAACCGGAAGGAGAGAGGGTGTCATCAATTTTTCTGATCGTGAACTTATCCAGCATATAAGAAGTGAGAACGCCATTAGTTATGAGGTGATTCTTAGTAGGTTCATGTCCTTCGTCATCCATGCTTTCAGTACCCCAGCCGTTTAATATTGTGCCGTCATCATAGGCGTTTACAATATCAGTGGCGACCTTTTCTCCAAGTTTTCCGGTAAACGGAGAAGTCTTATGGGAGATAGCACTGCCTTCGAGAGGGTGGCCGCAGGCTTCATGGAACAAGACTCCGCCAAACCCGTTTCCTAACACGACCGGCATCTCTCCTGAGGGGCCGTCTGGAGCATCCAATAATGCAACAGCTTCTTCAGCCGCCGTCTTAGAGAGTTTCTCAAAGTCGATTTCTTTGAGCAATTCAAGGCCTTTAGATAAACCTGGTCCCTTATATGAATCCTGGAACTGTTTGCCGTCAGTGGCGATGGCTTTGACGATAAGACGGGTTCTGACACGATTGCTCTGTCCTTCAAAGCCGTCGGAGTTATAGACTTCGACGTGTTCATCCTCTTCTAAGATCATGGTGAAGACATCTTGGATTTTATCCGATACTGAGAAAGCGGACTTCTCACCCTTTTCAAGATAGGAAAGTTTTTCCTCAGTCGTCCAGGAAGAATGGGGAATCTCGATGTTGTTGAGTTCCTTGATCTTCTTTTCTTTCAGAGCATCGACAGTTTTGATTCTTTCGCCTTCAAAGCCCAAAGAAAGATCTTGGGAAAGCTTCAGCAAAGACTTGGCTGACAAGTCAGCCGTATAGCCGTAGACAGTCTTATCGCCTTTCATCAGTCTGATACCGACACCGCAGGTACGACTTGATGAGACAGAAAAAACTTTTTTATAACGACGGCTGTAATTGTGAGAGAGAGAATCCTGATAATAGATTTCGCTGTAGTCAGCCCCTGTCTCTAATCCCGCATTAAGTATCAGAAGAGCAGTCTTTTTAGATAATCGCATATGAATAGCCTCCATTCATTAATATAGTTCAACTCATAAAAGTATTGTAGAAGAATAAACAATATTACCACAGTATCGGATATTTAAGTGTTTACAGACACTCAGTCAGAGCTTAAACTACGCATTCTTTTCTAGAAGGACGGCTTTGGAGATCTCGTCTTCTTTTCTGGCTGCCTGAAGCTGTCCCTGCTGTCTGTTATTGAACTCGACATATTCTTTGAAGTGAGCACGGAAAGCAGAGACGATTTTCTTAAAGGCTTTCTTCAGGACCATCTTGTCGTTCTTGTCTCCCTTATTGGCAGTAGCATAGAAACTCAAGACAAAAGAAGGGATGCTGTCAAAGATGGTGATGGCACTGGTATAGCCGGTATTCTTGATAGTACGAGTAAAGATCTTGACTAAGGAAATAGTATCTTCCTGAGTAAGGTCTTTGGTTATCAAGTCGTTAAAGGATAAGGCCATATACTTAGACATCGGAGTCGTATCGGGAACTCTTCGGAAGTTGATTCCTTCCATCTTCCAGGTAAAGGCGTCATGCTGATTCATAAAATCACTGAAGCCTTCGGCAGCGACGACATAGGAAATCTCTTCGTGATGAAGCAAAGATCCGATGATGTCATCCATCGGAACAATATGAACTATTCTATCTTTGATTCTCTGATGTCCTTCCGAGGCATAAAGCTCAGCCGAACAGCCGGGAGCATCATCGGAATAGACGTTTATGATGTGTTTCTGTTCTTTTTCAGTAAGGGTAGCGGAGGCAAAGACGGCAAAGTTTCCGCCTTTGGAATGTCCCATGATACGACATTTCTTCCGAGGGTATTTCCTGATGCAGTTCCTGGTGAATTCCAAAGCTCTCTTCTGACCTGGCGTATAAGGATAACAGGCCAAATTGAAATCTTCCTCCCAGCCAGTCAGAGTCGTATCGGTGCCACGAAAGGCGATGACGTAAGTTCCGTCAGCAATTTCGATTCTCAGGCCGGCAAACTGTTCCGCTTTTCTATGGGAGAAGAAAACCGGAAAATCCGTGATCTTGCACTGGGAGAATCTTTTGTTTTTCAAAAGAGCCATCGCCAAAAAGATGGTCTTTCTCAGCCAGTCAGACAAATCGTTGGTGAAGAAATCGATTCTCATCCACGAAAGATAGTCGACGCAGGCTTCATGAACGGTGATAGGAACAAACTCATCATTGGCTTTTAAAAATCTTTCAAACTCGATATAGCTCAAAAGACTGAAGACGACATTGTCGGCATCACAAAAGGGAACCTCGTCAAAGGAGCAGTCACCGAAATCATAGATGTAATCGACAATATTCCGATAGTCTTTATAATAGAAATTCTTACCAGAAAATCCCATTGTCTATTTTTGCTTTAAGGTAGGGAACAATAAGACATCACGGATAGAGCTGGATTCAGTGAAGAACATCATGAGTCTATCGATACCGAATCCGATACCGCCAGCCGGCGGCATACCGTATTCCAAAGCCTCGAGGAAGTCTTCATCGACTTCACAGGCTTCATCATTGCCCTTCTTCTTCTCTTCGATCTGCTCTTCGAATCTGGCTCTCTGATCAAGAGGATCATTAAGTTCGGTGAAGGCATTAGACATTTCCTTAGTGCAGAAATAAAGCTCGAATCTCTGAGTATAGCGGAGATCATTTGGATCCTTCTTGGCCAAAGGAGAAATATCAACAGGATGCTGTAAGACAAAGGTAGGTTCAATAAGGCTTTCTTCGACAAAAGTCTCGAAGAAGGCATTCAAGACATGGCCCCAGGCAAAGTGAGGTTCGACAGGAACGTGATACTGCTTAGCCAAAGCCAAAGCTTCTTCAAGGGAATTGACCTTGTAGAAATCAACGCCGGTCTTCTCCTTGATCAAATCAGTCATCGTCGCTCTTCTGAAATCAGGTTCCAGATCTATATCGTGGCCAAGCCAGTTGTATTTGGTCTTGCCGACTACTTCCTTGGCGATATATCTGAATAATCCTTCAGACATGTCGGCCATATCAGATAAGTCACCATAGGCCTGATAGGCTTCCATAGTATCGAACTCAGGACTGTGAGTGGTGTCGATTCCTTCATTGCGGAACTGTCTGCCTATCTCATATACTCTCTCCATGCCACCGACTAAAAGTCTCTTTAAGGCCAATTCAGTGGCGATACGAAGATAGAAATCACGGTCAAGAGCGTTGTAATGAGTGATGAAAGGACGGGCATTGGCTCCGCCTAAGATCGGAGAAAGAATAGAAGTCTCGACTTCAGTGAATCCCTGACTGTCCATATATCTTTGGATACCGCGGATGATCTGAGGACGTAAGAAGGCGATTCTTCTGGAATCGTCATTGACGATAAGATCGACATAACGGCGGCGATATCTCTCTTCCTGATCAGTAAGACCATGGAACTTGTCCGGCAAAGGTCTCAGGGCTTTGACTAAATGAGTGTATTCGATGACACGGATAGTGACTTCACCAGTCTTTGTCTTCATCATGCAGCCTTTGACGCCGCAGATATCACCTAAGTCAGCTAATTTAAATAACTTGTAATTGTCATCTCCGACTACATCCTGACGGATATAGCACTGGATCTTTCCGATTTTATCCTGCAGGGTGAAGAAAGAAGCCTTGCCCATTTTTCTCAGAAGAACAATACGGCCGGCAATAGCGACCTTCTCATTCTCCTTGATCTCTTCAGCTTCCAAGTTTTCATACTTTTTCTTAAGACCGATGGAATCAGAATCGACGTTGAACTTATGACCAAAGGGATCGATGCCTAAAGCCTTGTACTGCTCCAGTTTCTCTCTTCTTCTCTGTTCCTGATCATTCAAGTCCTTTTCTGACATAGCCTTCTCATTAGTCTGAATTTCTTTTTCTGCCATAATGGTCGCCTTTCTGTATATTAATTTTATTAGTAAGCACACATATTATATATAAAACTATATAAAATAACATCAAAATAGCAGACTAAGACAATGAGAAATGCCACTGCTTTTGATCACAGTGGCATTTTGATAAAGACAGAGGACTAACTCTTTATCTTGCGGTTCTTAATAAGGAGTGCGACTCCCACTAAAGCGGCTGCACCGATAATCGAAGATACAGCTACTATACTTCCGCCGCATCCACCTGAGGTGTTATCGGTTGAAGAAGACGAGGATGACGACGAAGATGAAGATGAGGATGAGGTTGAAGAGGAGGAATCACCAGGTTCGACTGGCGGAATCGGCTTCGGGTCAGCATTAGCGACATAGAGAGAGAAAGTGGCTTCATCGCCGATTTTATTCTTGGCGGAGGCAACGATAGCGAAAGTGTAGTTTCCGGCCTTTGTCGGAGTGCCGGAGATCTGACCATCGGCAGAAAGAGTCAATCCCTCAGGAAGAGAACTTCCTTCCTTCAGAGCATAGGTGATATTTGAAGCACCCTGAGCGGTATCGACCATCGAGAAGAACTCTTCTCCTTCTTTTCCATAAGGAAGTTCGGCTTCCTGATAAGAAAGACTGACCGATATCTTGAACTCAGCTTCAACAGAGAGAGCATTTTCTGCAGTGGCTATGACTGTAAAGGCCTTATCGGTAACTGTCTCTTTAGGTTTTCCGGTTATGAATCCGCCCTTAGTTAGGATCAATCCCTTAGGAAGAGCATTTTCATCCTTTAAGGTATAAGTGACAGCTGACTGTGAAGTGGCAAGAGGAAGATGAACGACATAAGACTGATTTAATTTTCCGGTGGGAAGTCTTCCTTCAGTCAGAGACTCAGAGGAGAAGTCAAGACTCTCATAAGAAGAGAGAGTGAAAGTGACAGAGGCAGTGTCGAAGCCTTCGGCATCGGCATTGACCTTGATTTCATAGTCTTGGAAGGAATAGGTGGGTGTTCCGGAAATGAGACCGTCAGCTGAAAGAGAGAGACCGGCCGGAAGAGAACCGAATTTATTTAATGAGTAAGTTATAGCAGGGCCTTCAACTCCGGGATCACTTCCCGGAATATGAATTCTGGCATCGGCGACAGAGACAGAATATTCTTCTCCGCGCTTAGCATTCTTCAAAGCGGTGTCAGTCACCTGATAAACGATGGAGCCGGTGGCTTTTCCAATACTCAATGAGAAGGTAGCGACTCGTGAACGGTTTTTGGCAGTGGCAGCGACCTTGAAAATCTGGTTGTTGGCAAGCTCAGAGGGAGTTCCCGAAAGCTGACCATCGGCAGAAAGAGTAAGTCCTAAAGGCAAAGTAGTGTTTCCAGCCAGAGAATAAGTGACATCAGCGGCAGTGCCGGTAGGATAATCGGCAGTGTTCAAAATGGCAGTAGCCAAGTTAGCGGTGTAGGGAATATAGATAGTTCCTGTTTCCAGGGCTTTTCCTGTATATTCAGAGACAAAGTAGGGAGCAGCAGGACTGAGTCCTGTATTCATGGCATTGGAATTGGCATTGAAGTAGAGAATGCCTTTTGAGGCATTTCTCAAAGCAGTAAGAGTAGTTCCAGTTCCTAGATTGTAGGTAATAGGATAGTCAGTAGAAGAACCTAGAACCAGGTTGCCGCCGGCTCTGATCATCTGATTGACATTGGTCTTGTAACTTCTGATAGCATCAGTGACGACACAGCCTTCGAATCCCCATTCTTCTTTGAGAATTCCGGTCAGAAGGTTGTAATTTCCGCCAGCCCAGGTGGTGCCAATTCGGTTGAAGGAAGACATGATGCCTTTGGTCTTACCGACCTTAACTGCAATTTCAAAAGGACGGAAATAGATTTCTCTCATCGACTGTTCATTGGCAAAAGTAGAGACACCTTCACGTTCAGTTTCCTGTTCGTTTATGGCAAAGTGTTTGACATAGGGAAGAAGACCTTTATCCTGAGCGCCCTTGACGGCTTCAGCCGACATATAGCCGGAGATAAGAGGATCTTCGCTGAAGTATTCGAAGTTCCTGCCTCCGAAGGCACTGCGATGAGTATTGCAGGCAGGTGCATACCAGCCAAAGATTCTCGTCACATTGCCGCCGTTTCCCCAGAGAGCCTGATTGCCCATCAGTTTTCCCATCTCATACGAGAGGTCTTTATTCCAAGTTGAGGCTAAGAGGACTTCAGAGCACCAGGAGTTATAGGAGCCAGATCCGGCACCTAAGCCAAAGCCGGCAGGGCCATCGGCGTTAGGAGTCTCAGTGATACCTAATTCAGTATCGTTGATTCCGGAGTTGTATCCCTTATTGGCAACTAAGGCGATCATCTTCTCCTGAGTCAGCTGATTCATATAGGTATCCCATTTTTCATCATCATAGGGTAAACCGATCATGCCAGTCAGCTTGAGGTTAGAAGGAACACCGGTTGTCGGTATCGTCTCAGTGAAATAGGGCTGTCCTTCATCGGCGACATTGTTGTTGGAATTGGACTGCCACTGATAGATCTTGATTCTCAGACTTTCGGAAACGCTGATCTTGCCGGCGGTAGTGGGGAAAGTGGAAGTGAAATCGGAGCGGGAAAGATACTTTTCTTTTAAATCAGAAGTGACAACATCACTGACATCATCGAATTTATTGGAGATAGCATTTCCTGAAGCCTCATCTGTTTCATACTTGACAGTTTCAGCGACATTCAAAGAGACTTTAGAGAGAGATTCATGAGCGTTCTTCATCAGCTTGATGTCATACTGACCAGCTTCCAGTTCATAGCCTTTGAATTCATTTTTGTTAGCGTCGGAGAAGTCATAGGAAGCCATGTCTCTGGCCTTGATGGTCAGTTTGACATCTTCGGAAGCACCAGGCTCCAAAGAAGAAGTCTTGCCGAAAGCGCCTAAGACAACATAAGACTGTTAGTTTATTGGTCTTTTCTTTCAGCGATTGTGCCGGCTAAAAAATCAGTTATCTCATTATCAAAGTTGATGATGAGATAAGTAGGCTTTCCGTATTTGTTATTCGTATATTTTTGAATGTGTTCTCTTATTTCCTGCTGACCTTGAATGTTATCGACCTCCGGGGGCATGACTAAATCAAAGATGACATTCACGTAACTTGGGGCCGAGAGGATTCTAAAGTCGTGCATGGTCACTTTTACTTTATAGCTTTTCAAAGCTTCTTCGACACAGGATTTATATTTGTTTGTGTCAGGATCGTTGATATAGACCGGGTCCATATGAACAGTGAGGTTTATGCCAAGTTTTGCATAGACTTCTTTTTCTATTTCGTCGCATAACTCATGGGACATTATGACATCGGCTCTGGCATCCACTTCGACGTGGATGACGGCAAAGATGACATTGCCGTAATAATGCATAGTGAGGTCATGCATGCCTAGAGCACGCTTATGAGACATGACTAACGTAATTAGCTTATTGATAAGATCCTGATCTGGTTTCTGTCCGATAAGAATATTGATGGCACCCTTCATGATTCCAATACCTGAGACAATGACAAGGATCGCTACAGCTATAGTGAAGAAGCAGTCGACTGTGAAGCCGGTGAAATAGGTGATGATGACTCCGACAATGACAAGTGAAGTCGAGATGACATCATTGAGAGAATCCTTTCCTAAGGCGCTAAGCTGCATCGAATCGATCTTCTTTCCTAGAGAAAAATATAAAAGAGCCTGAAGGATTTTCACAAAGATGGCAAAGGCTAAGATAGAGAGAGTGACGACATATACCGTATAGCCGTTAGGACCGGTAAAGGTACTGTCAATCACTGGTTTTCCAGTAGCCTGTATACTTTCGATAAAGGCGACCAAATCAAGTATTCCCTGGTACATCATGACAACACCTAAAGCCAGAATGACACAGCTGATGACTAAGGAGATGACATATTCCATTCTCTGATGACCGAAAGGATGATCGGCATCAGCCTGTTTTGCCGCTATCTTGAATCCGAATATGGAAAGAAAGTTATTTCCGAAATCTGATAAGTTGTTCACGGAGTCGGCGATGATGGAATAGATATTCAGGATGATACCGACAGTGATCTTGGCTATGAACAGAAGGAAATTAGTTATCAGACCAAAGAAAGAGCCTAATAATCCGTACTTCTTCCTGACTTTCTGATCTTTTGTGTTTTTATAGTCTTTGACAAAAAGCTTCAGTAATAATTCAGTCATAATTGTTTCTTCCTGGTAAATTTCCTTGAAATGTCATTAGTATATCTCTTTTAGAGATAAATGCTAAATTTTATCTTCTAACGTTTATAATATAATCATTATGAAAACAAGTAAATATCGAGACATATCTTTCTTGATGAATCAAGAACTCTTAATCAACTACCGAAGTCTATTTAATAGTCTGGCTTTTACCTTAGCGGTAAAAGAAGTCTTAACCGGTTTAGACAAGCTTACAGTGGAAGAGAAGATCACCGATGAGACAGCCTTGAAAGTAAGTGAGCAGCAGTCATTATTGTTCCCGCTTATCAACACCTGTCATCCTGACAGCAAAGCCTTAAGCGAAGTCTTGCTCAACTCTTCTATCATCACCATGCCTTTGGAAAACGGAATCAATCAAGTCTTTGCCTACCGAGAAGAAAGCCTGGACATCACTTCTTCCTTCCTCGACCCTTATAACAAAGACTATGAAGTCTTCAAAGACTCAGTGGAAGAATTCTACCGCCGAACAGTGACAGTATACCGTCTGAAAAGCTGGCTCTCCGATATTTCAGACGGAATCGAACAATACGGAGTAGAACCCTATTTACTGCCTGAAGACTATTCCTTTGACGACAAAGAAGACATTCTCGAAGGCGTCGACACGATGACTTTTGAAGAATTGTCAAAGGAATTGTCATCTTGTCTGAAAATACAAGACGATGATGATGACAATACGAGCGAAGACAAATATAATCTTATCAGCATCAAAACAGTCATCGAGACTACCTTGCTTAAGAAAGGCAAATAACATGATCACAGATACGACAAACCGCCCCGATATCGGGACTCCGGAAGAAGCCAAAAAGAAGATGGTTGAGTCTTATGCCTCCTTCCTTGATTCAGCTGCCAAATTCGTTACTTTAGCTGATTTCTATACTGACCCTGTCAATGAAGGTCAGACCTTAGGAACTGATTTCCGAGATAAATACAACACTAATTATCAGAAACTGAAGGTCTCTTCAGTAGATGATTTTTGTTATTCTCTGTCTTTCTTCACTTTGATCTTCCTCGATTACATCGACGACGTCAAAGAAAACCTCAGCCAATATAAAACTATCCTGGCTGGTCAAGACGCTGACCTCTCAGACTATGACAAAGCCTGTGACCTGCTTGCCATAAGAGATGAGTTCACCGACTTGGAAAAAGTATTGAATGATGTCAATCTGACTATCGCCGATGAAAGAATCGCCGAGACAAACTATGGTGATCCCGATTACGATGCTTCGGCAAAGGCATTAGATGCCAGACGTTTCGACTAGTCTTTCATCACTTCATTGATTCTAGAATAACTTTAGAGAGGTGCTTACCCGTAATCACCTCTTTTTTAATGCGACTGACGTTTTCTCTCATCTTCGAGTATTCGTACAAGTCGACTTTCGATAAGGCCGGAGCCACATCAAAAAGAGAGTCGACAGCAATACCAATCTTGTTATCTTCAACAAACTTGGCAATAGAACTATCCTTCCAGACAATGACCGGTTTTCCACTTGCCATATAAAGACCGAATTTATGAGAAGTATTGATTTTGAGGTATTTTCCGAAGTTCCCAGAGCAGTTTTTAGCTGATTTTCCGTCCCAGACTAGGCCAAACTTCCCGTCGAGAATACTGACGAGCTTTTCCGGCGGATACTGACCGCTGAAATTTCCCCGATATGTCTCACTCATTCCTTTGCCGTATAAATTGAATCCGGCATTGACTAAGTCATTGGGAATCTCACTGATAAAAGATGACTTCCAGAGATTGCCGGCAAAACAGACTAAAGCGTTGAGATGCTGGTTATCATAATCAGGGCACAGATAATCCCAATAGCAGTAATCTACTTTCCTGACGTTCTTTGAGACTAAAAGCCCGTTTTCCAAGACCTTATCCATAGCAAAAGAAGCCGATATCAGACAATAGCCCATATCAAGACAGGTGGAATCAGTCATATTCAAAATCGGATTCTGAAATCTGACTCCGTCAAGATCATGGATAAAGAAAATGACTTTGACTCCTAATGTTCTTGCATAAGACACTATTTTGCTATAACCGGCAAACTTGATGGAAAAAGGAAAATCCATAAACAGATAATCACCGGAATGACATTTTTCATCGATCAGATTGATTATCTCACTGACATAATCTCCTAAGACGTCTTTGTTAGAGGCGAAATACTTCACTTTCTCATCGTTGAGAGTGATTTTTCTTGTCGTCAAAGGAAGAAAACCTAAAGAAGTATAGATTTTATGTAAGTCATCACGCGACTTGTTCAGGGCATTGTAGCCAATACCCATAATCTTGAAATCGGGAATGAAGAAGGCCTGACTCATTTTTCCTGTCCTGTTTCCTGTAAATAGAAATGTTTGCAGTTATTATATACTTTCTTCAAAGACGGGAACATCTGCAGATAGACCTGTTTGTAAAGCTTGTCATAGGTCAGATGATTCTTGCTGTCAGGAGTGAAGGCTTTGCCTTCGCTGCACATATTCTTTACACAATCTTCTGGAGTCTTATAGACACCAGAGGCCAAGAAACCAGACATAGCTCCTCCTAAAGTAGAAGACTGGTTAGTGGAGGCACGGACGGTCTTGATTCCAAAAACATCGGCGATGATCTGGCAGAAGACATCCGAAGCACTTCCACCACCTGATATGACAATATGATCAAGCTTTTTATGAGTCTTCTTCTGAATCTCATCCAGGCCTTCACGAAGACCGAAGGCAATACCTTCGATAATAGCACGATAAAGATGATATCTGGTATGAACAGCTGAAAATCCGAGAATTGAGCCCTTGGCATTAGGACGGCTGAGTCCAGGTCCCCAATAAGGCTGTAAGACAAGACCATCAGAACCGGCAGGTATAGAAGTAATTTTCAGATTGAGGTATTCTTCGATACTCAAGTTGCTCTTTTTTGCATTGTCGATATCGACAGCTCCGAAATTGTCAGAGAACCATTTGATCATCCACATACCGCGATAAATCTGAATCTCAAGATCATAATAACCTTGATAGGGGGCCTGATAAGAAGGAAGGAAAGTCTCCGGTTCACAGTATTTGGGACTGACCACATCTATCGAACAGGCAGTTCCCAAAGAGATTGAGGCCATATCATTTTCAATACATCCGTTTCCAAAAGTCTCGCAGGCTTTATCAGATCCTGACGCATAAAGGGGAAGGCCTTCTTCAATTCCTGATTTCAGACTGAATTCCTTTGATACTTTTCCGATTACTTCTCCGCTTTTCACAAGCGGTGGCAATGAAGCGAGAGGGATGCCAAAGACATCGACTTTAGGGTGAATAGAAGGAAGCCAGGTCCCATCCTTGAAATTGATTGGATAATGGCCGATGGTATCAGCAGAGGAAACAGCCAGATTTCCGGTTACATAGTAATTGAAATATGCGGTAATCGGGACGTAGTATTTCATCTTCTTCCAGTTTTCCGGTTCGTTTTCCTTATACCAGAAAGAGGGTGTTCTTTCCGCATTGTATTTGACTGTATCGGTCATACCGATAAGAGCAAACAAAGCCTTCTCATACCACTTCAGGTTGTTCATATGAGGAAGGAGGGTAACTCTTTGGTCAAGCCATAAGATAGATGGCCTGATCGGTTTCTTTTCTTTGTCTAGAATAACGGCAGTATCTCTAAAACAGGAGATTACCATTCCGATAGCTGAAGCTAAGAGTTCTGGCTTGTCTTCTTTC
>DHDT01000070.1:14862-15331 GCA_002399505.1 Caryophanales bacterium UBA4869
CTTGGTAACGTCACAAAGTATATCCATGTAGTAATCTACATTCTGTTCAGCATATTCATCCTTGGAAGAGAAGAAAGGAATCTCATATTTTTTCTGAATAAAAGCCAAACTTTCTCCCTTTGGAGAAATAATAGAAACTCTTAAAGACTGGGTTCCTATGTCGATTACCAACATGTTCTCTTTCATATACATCCTCCACAAAAGTTCTAGTAGCTTAATTATATTACACAACAGTCGGCAAAAAACATTTTTGAGAGTTATTTCTCTCAAAGAAAACAGTCAGACAATTTCCAAATAAGTTCTAAGAACCACTATTTGCCTATGAATTATTAATTGTTTCCAATCATATCTCATTTATTTAAATCCTAGCCATCAGGACAAACGAAGTGTTGAACAAATCCAAACTTGCTTACAAACTCCTTTCAATTTGAAATCCCTTCTTCAAATGCCTATACTATTTATGATACCA
>DHDT01000055.1 GCA_002399505.1 Caryophanales bacterium UBA4869
ACACTTTAGTTTATCCTTCTCTTTATTTTCAGTAAAGAAAATAATTGAACATAAGACTTAATTTTGGCTGTAACTTTTACATATAAGTAACGAATATAACCGATTAATCGCTGTTATTTGATTATTAGCAAATATTACTGAATTGTTCTTTGTTTCATGTTTTAAGGAAATTGAAGGCGAATAGGGGAAACCTCTTGTTATTGGATGGCTTTCAATTTCAATTTGCCCTTAAACTGAAATGTAGGTCTTATTCTCTAATCAATAATTCTTTTGACAGATTGGAAGTATTGTTTATGATTTGCCCTCTCTATCCTATAAATATATAGGGAGGACAAATAATCTATGAAGAAGCGGAACAATAGTTTATGTCTGAAATCCAATATAAAACCCCTGTTATTTTTTTATAACAGGGGTTTGTCTTTTCTTATGTTTTATTGTCTACTTAGTATAGTTGATGACAATGGAAGGATTCTTGGAAGCGTAAGTAGTTCCTTCATTGACTAATTTCATGAAACCATAGGAACCGGTGACAGAGTATGTATAGATGACTCCGGATACAGTAGGTTCTATTTTAGTAGTGACAGCATCAGAAGTAGCACCGACATAGAGAGTAAGCGGGCTGTAATATTGAGTATTAGTGTCTCCGGTAACTACGATGGAATTGATGGCATATAAAGTGCTGGTGTTTAAGAGATAGGGGAATTCGCTGCTTTTGTTCGATTTGAACTGAATATAAGAATACCCTTTGTTTGCTAAGACGAAATCACATTTAAAGGTTATAGAATCGACTGTAAAGGTGGTTTCTCCGTAATTTGTGGGAATACCAGCCGTGTCCTGATTCAGAGTAATGGAGTTCGTGCCTTCCGGAACAGGAACGTATTTCTCAACACTCATGGCGAATACATAGCCTTCAGTCATCTGAGTATCGAAATAGATGATTTTGAGACCAAAAGTCTCGTTGATGGCAATGTTTCCGACTTCCTCATATTGGGTAGTGTCGATAGTGTAGCCTTTGGTTTGAAGTGTTGCAGTATATGAGGTCTCTAAGGCAGTATCAGAAGCTCCTGAAATAACATAGGCTGTATCATTTTCGATTCCATTATATAAAGAGGATACAAAACTAGGAACCTTATTGGCGGCATCAGTGATTGAAAGGAAAGTTTCCATCTGAGTATAAGGGAATTCAGTTCCTTCATATTGTCCTTCAATCGATTCCGCAAATGCGTAGATCTCAAAGCAGGTGTAGGCGGTGTTGTAGCCAATTTGGACAGAGAACTCGATTTTCTTAGTCATATCTTTGAGAATATATAGATAGGTATCAGGATATTCAGTGTGGAAAGTCTCATCGGAGACAAATCCTAAAGGAGTAAGCTGAGCGGCGTAGCTTTCGGAGATATCCTTGATGGTATTGTCACTGACATAGAAGGTATATTGATCATTGTAATTTTCATCGATATAGGAAGCGTTGGTGTAGTTTGAAGTCATCGAAGTCGGGAAAGGAATGACTAAGGAATCATTTAAGAAGGCTTTCTTCATATCGGTGAGATCTTCAGCATTCCATTCTAAGTCACTGCTTGGAGTGGAAGAGGAAGAAGAAACAGAGGAGTCTTCTTTAGAAGATGAAGGAAGAGAACTCTCTTCATTTGAGATTGAAGAACTGGCTGATATTGAAGACGAATCACCGCAGGAGGCAAGACCAAGAAGAAGAATCAAAGAAAACACAGACAAGATTGATTTTTTCATTGTTTACCCTTTCAATTTTTATCTTCTTAGTCTAGCAAATCTCATTAGGTAATTCCATAACTTAGGAAATATGAACCATATTTTGAATAATAGCCATCAAAAAAGGCTCTGTTTTCATTTCAGAGCCTTCTTTGTTATCTAGACGTTTGGATTAGTCAAGCCGTCACCATAGACTTTGATAGTCATTTTGTTGAGGACTGAACCGTTCCAGCTGAGGTCATTGGCGACTGATATTCCCCAGCCGTCCTTCTCATAGAGATAGTTTCCTTTGTTGTCAACAGCAGTGGCTGACAGAACAAAGCCATTATCTAACAGACATTGTTTATAGCTGTCGATAAAGGCGGTGCAGTCAGCGGCATTTTCAAATTCTTCTGTTTTCATCTGGGCATATAAAGGATTGGCACTTCTTACCCAGCCTATGGTTCCGTTCCATCCGACACTGCAGTAGAGATAAGGGACAGCATCTTTGATCCCCCATTCAGTCATTGAATTTTTGACGATACTCTCGTCTTCATCCCAGGAAGTCGGTTTCTGACTGCTGATGGCCTGGCTAAAATCAATGGCACAGACGGCACTGTCAAAGTCAGTGAAGACAGCCTTTATGCTGACTGTGTCTCCTAAGACATCAGCTTCAGTAGATAAAGAAGTGATATGGTCATCATTGATTGTCATACTGACTGGAGCATCAAAGTCAAAAATAGAGGAGGCAGAAGGCATGAACATCGCATATCTTAAAAGTGCTCCGGAATTGTTCTTGGAAGTGTAGACTCCGTCTTTGGAATCGGCAAAGATTTCGGGTGCGAAATCAAAAGTGGGATAACGATTGACTAGAGTCCAGGCATCATCGATGGTTTTGACTATGGTTGTTTCCAAAGATTTGTCGTCATAAGTGTAGTTGAAATAAGAAGACTCATCCTTCTTATGTGATCCGGTATGAGAAATGATGGCACCATTTGAGTCAGTGACTGTCTGGTCGATTGTCTCAGGTGTGAAGACAAAAGAATAAGTCACATCATTTTCGGTTTCAGGATAGTCGAGAGTGTAGGACATCTTATAGTTGCTGTTCTTGGACATTTTCTCCTGAGCAGCTTTGATTGTATCGTGATAGGTTTCATGGCTGAAAGGTTTCAAGTGATCGATTGTCGCAGTGCCGATATCGCTTAGTGTTCCGCTATAGGCCATACCATAACGATTTAGTGAAGTTTCTGTTTCTTTTACCGGATCTACTTTGAAGCCAAGACCATAAGTGTTGCCATCGACTGAAAGATAGAATTCATCCGGAGATATGTCACTTAATGTCAGAGAAGCGGCAAGATAGGTCATGGTTAGATAGCTTCCGCCGACATACTGATAGGTTTTTCCGTTATCGAAGGTGGCAAAATCGGTGTATGAGACATTTTCAGAATTAAAGAGGTTGGAGTAGTAGGAAGAGTCAAACTTTATCGATTCGTCATCTTCGTTGGCTTGTTTTTCTACTTGAATCTCATTCATGTAATCCAAGTATTCGACACCGACATAAGAACCGGTTGATTTGACAAATCTTTTTGAATAGATGTTGTTTCCGCTTTCGTCGTCAGTGATTTCTATTTCATAGCAGTCGGTGTGATTGGAATCGCTGGGTTCGCCGTTCTTTTCCTCATAGACAGTCTCATAGGTCTCACTCGAATCCAAAGAGGAGACTAAGGAGGAATCATAGTTATAGTACTTGGCTTTTCCGTCAACTCTCATTCCGCCTAAAAAACGATTGTAGACGTCTTCATCGATGGTTTCTCCGTTTTCAACAACGATTGTGAGACTGGTCTTTAACTTAGGGTGATCAGCTAAAGTACAGGTGATAGTCACAGTCCCGAGAGTTTTGGCAATAAGATAGCCTTCTTTTGTATCATTTTCATAAAGGGAGGAGACAGAGACAATAGTAGAATCGCTGCTTTCCCATATGAGTTCTTCGTCTTCATATCCGTCCACCAGAGCATAGATGCTTCTTGATGATTTAGGATATAGTTTTCCAAACATCGACAGGGTTATGGGTGAACTTGGGTCTGAGGCTGAGACAGATGAAGAATCGTTTCCATTCACAGAGGAATTGGAAATAGTTTCAGAAGAGTGACTGTCTGTTGATGAATCAGCAGAGGCAGACGTAATAGACGGATTTGAAACGGAATTGCATCCAATAAGGGTGACGGCGGATAGAGGGTCAGAAATAGCATTGGTGTTTTTCTTTTCATACTTTCAGTGAGCTCCTTGGCTCTTGACCTGAAAAGTATAAAAAATGCTACTTTTTATTGTCAATAATTATTTTTGGCTGATAATTAATTGATATTACTACCCATTATTAAAAATAACCAATAATACATATAAAACGCTGATTGACAGGCTGATTATGTAAGCGTTTACCAAAATCAGCAAATTGAAATTAATCAAATGAAAAGGGCGTGTTTTAAGTTGGAACACGCCCTTTGTTTTTTAAAAATCTGCTCCGCCGGGTCCGTTCATCACTCTTACGTAATTAGGACCTTTTATGAGGGTGACATAGAAATAGGAGGTGCTTTCTCCGTTTTTATAGACGTATTCATAAGTCTCTGATTTTGATCCTGATGAGGCATAGTTATAACCAGAGTCTGAAAGACCGTCTATGACAGAATTATAGATTTCATCAATTGTCATACCGGATGTTCCAGGATAGATGAAACATTCGCTGATTGTATAGTAGCCATAGTAGAGAGTGCTGTAATCATGGGAATCATCAAATTTCAGAGTCTCGATTTTGACGCCTTCTTTTAAGTTAGCAGTAAAGGCAGGACTCTGATTCTGGTTTTCTGTTCTTTGGCTTTCTACAAACTCTGAGAGGTCGCTCTTATAAGAAGGAGTGATCGGGCTCTGGCCAGAATAGATGATGATCTCGATTCGATACTCGTACTCGTCGTGACCGGTATAGGTATAGTCTGTAGTCGGATAGATAGCCATATCGATGAAGGTTGTTCCTTTGTTATAGATATAATGACTAGAACCCCGGGTTATATAGGAATAGATCTTGCCGTCTGCTTTATATTGGGAATAACCTAAGTTTTTATAAGCTGTTCTCAGTTCATTGAAATGGTTAGTCTCGGAATCGAAGGTGACCACATATAAAGGAGAGGAAGAGGAATAGTCATTACCGGCATAGTTATAAAGATCAAAAAAGTCATAGTCGGAATCATAAGTGTCAGAAAGACGGGCAAAGTCCGTGTCGGCATCAAAGAAAGAGCCTAAGGCCTTATTGATTCTTTTAGTGATGGACATGCTTTCTAAGACAGTCCCCTGGTACATCCAGATCGAGACGCTGGGGTTACCGATAGACATATCGGAAGAAGAATAGAGAATATCCAGATTGACTTCTCCCTTCTTATAGATGTAATGAATGTTATGTCCGGTATCTCTGGTCTTATTTGCCAAAGAAAAACCATAGCCTGTCAAAGATTAAAGATAGGTATTGAGGGCCTGTTCATCAAAGTCCTCATATCCCATGTTGATATAGAGGCCTTCACAGTCAGTAGTAGTGATGCCATAGGAGCTTTCAAGGTAGTTTCCGTGGATTTCTCCAAAGTGATAGATAGTTGAAGAAGTATAGGAATAGACTAAGGGAAATAAGGCCAGACTATAATCGTTATCGATAATTTCCTGAATGTTCTTTCTCTTAGAGACTTGGCTTTGAGAAGTAGCCTCTAAGGTAGTTCTATATTGATAAGACATGTCAAATCCCAAAATGGCATTTGATAAAGATAGTTCATAGGATTCATCTGTGTTGTAGATGCCGGCATTCTTGAAAGCTGTGAATAGGATCTCTTTGGCCGAATTCTCTAAGGAAGAAGGAATCACATATCTCATTTTATAAGAACTGACATTAGGACAGATTAGTTCGATTACAGTGTCGCTATCTGTGCTAAGAGAATCGGGAATTGAAGATACATAGGCGTAAGTGTTATAGAGAGAACCGGAATAATAAGGATATTGACTGAAGAAGTTGGCGGCATAATATCCGCCTCCATAACTGTCGACGATGGTCTCTTCATCAAAAATAGGCAGATATCGGACACTGGTTTTCTTATCGGTGAAGGTGACATCGTCAAGATAAGTGGAGACACCCTCCGTCTTGAGTGTGCCAGTGACAGATACGTTTTCTTTTAAGGATGGAATAGTTTCTGTTTCTTTTGTCTTTAAACGGATACCGATAGGTATTTCACTGCTTCCCGGTTTTGCCAGATAGACAGAGCCATCTGTTCCTAAAGCAGTGATAGTCCCATCAAGAGACATCTTCTGGTTTTCATAGTATGATGAATAACTGTTGTTTTTGTTATATATAAGCTTTAAGTCTGAAAGACGGATATTGATTACAGAACCGTTATCGACCCATTTTCTATACGGCTTATAATCATATTGGTAGAAGTCGGTGAAGAGGACTTCACCCATGAGGTAAGTCTCGGCTGTGCTTTTTTCATAGAGACGGAATTTAGACAGACGGTCATCTTTTCCTATCTCTACTTCAAAGTAATTGCAGCTGTAGAACATATGGCTTTGAAGAAAATTCTTCATCGCTGATCCTAAAGCGGCTGCCGTACTGGAATAGATATTGTCGGCATCGGTTTTCTTGAAAGTGGAATAATAAGTCTCCAAAATGCTTTTCATTGTTGTGAGAGTAGAAAGGTCTTTTTCAAAATCGGCGGAAAAACCTCCTCTTCCATAGACATTCATCGTATAACTATAGGAATCATCACTGGCATCCATAGTCTCTCCGAAAGAGTGAAAATAATCTTGGTCGTCATCTAAGATCAGATAACCGGAAGCATTAGGGGCATAGTAATACAAAGAAGAAGACACAATTTCAAAATAGACGCCGCTTGCTAAAAGATTAGAAGTAGTCAGGCCATAATCTTCGGTGATATTCAAAGCCTGCTCTAAAGTCACGTAGTCAAAAGGTTCTTCCGATGATGATGAATTAGATGAATCAGCAACAGATGAAGTAACAGATGTCGGATTATCTGATGATGAAGTGACAATCTGTGACTGGCATGATGAAATTGATAAAGCTAAGACTAGTAATATAAATGACTGCTTTTTCATATTGATTACTCCTTTTACAAATTACTTAAATCTTAAACCTCAAAGAGGAGCCTACTTTACAGGCTCCTCTTTTGCTCTCAAATCAGAATTTTTAATTAATAGTTTCCCAACGTATA
>DHDT01000054.1:0-1640 GCA_002399505.1 Caryophanales bacterium UBA4869
GGGAACCGGCCTGGTTACCAGTCAGCGGGGCAACCTGGGCTACCTCCTACGGACAGTCCTATTAATATACAGGCGTTGATACCAATGCCACTTCCTATGCTGACGGTCTTGCCACCTGGTGCAATCAGGGCCTCTTCTCCTATACCGGAAAAGCTCTCTCTAGTCTTCAGGTCTTCAATCTGGCCCGAAAAGGCCAGAACGAAGTCGAAGAGACTTCGACCAAGCTAAGAAATGAGACTATCGATGTCACCTTGAATATCGCAGCCGATGAAAAGATGCCGACCACTGTTCCTGTCGAAACTAACTATGACGCTATCCGTGACGCCAGTGTCACCTGGAACAAGACTGAAGAAAAAGAAACCGAGACAATCGGAACTCAAACAGTCAACGGCGAAGTCACTCTGAGTGACGGGACCGTCTCTTCTATCGTCGCCAATGTAAAAACTATTGAAAACTTCGTTGTCGATCCCGGTTTTGAAAATCAGGGAGAGACTGATGTCGTCAAGACTCCCTGGTATATCGATTCTGTTTCACCTACTGGAGAAAAGGTAGCAAAACTTGACCGAAAGACCGATATCAGAAGTGGAAAAACCGATCTTAACTGGTACCATTCAACCAAAGACTTCTCCTTCACTGTCTGTCAGGATATCAATCTCAATCAGGGGACTTATACTTTGGAGACTTTCATCATGGCTATAGTGCCTTCTGACAAAGCTCATACTGAATTATCAGTTTTCATGAAAGTTGGTGATGTCACTTACTCAGCTGATATGAAAGACATTATCTCCGGTTGGAATGATGGTTATCATTCAACAAAAGAAGATGAAGAATCAACTCTGACAAATATGGTTATCGCCAGTGAAAACACCAAAGTCACTATCGGAATCAAGGGAGCTGGCGTCGCCGGTGCCTGGGGACATAATGACGACTGGTCTCTAGTCAAAGAAATCGCATAATCTATGAAAGAAAAATTCATTCTAAACCTTATTCATCGTCCGGAGATGGCTCCGGAATATGCTGAAAAGATCACCGGAAAAGGAAAGAAAGAAGATATCGGAAACAAAAATCTTCTTTCAGAATCTTTCTCTATTTTCAAGTTCCAGCAGGATACCGCTCATAAGAACGGTCTTAAAACCACCATTCAGATGACTTATGCCTCCCTCTTCAGCGATCAAGCCGTAGCTTTGGCAAAACATGACCACGAACAGTTCGGAGACGAAATTGCTTTGTCACTTTTAGGTCTTCCCTGTGAACAGTTCAGAAAGAAATATAAAACCAAAGACTTCTGTATCTGGATGTTTTCAAAAGAAGACAAAATGAAGATAGTCGATGATGTGTTTTCACTTTTCTACTCAAAATTCGGATTCTATCCTGCTTCCACCAGTGATTACAATATCGACGCTTTCACTCTGAATTACATCAAAAAACAATATCCTAGTGTCATCTGCGCTGTCGCCACCTGCTGGGAAGAAGGTCCCAAAGCTTATCACACCTGCAACAATTCCTGGTATACCTTCATCGATGGAGGACCTTGGGCGCCTTGGTTTGCCTCCAAAGAAAACACTCATTGTCCGGCCAGCGACAAGAATGACTTTAGCGGTGTTGTCTGCATCCCTCATTTAAGCCGGGATCTAATCGCC
>DHDT01000054.1:1749-8377 GCA_002399505.1 Caryophanales bacterium UBA4869
CCGGGATCTAATCGCCTGCTTTGACGGAAACGGAAGTAATTTCGGAACACATCCTCAGAACGTTCTTCGCGGAATGATCTACGAGAATGATGAAATTCCCTATTTCTACAATCTAGTAGACGAATACAGGCATCTAGCTAAATACAATGACGGTTTTTCCTATAACATGGTCTTTGTAGGACCTGGCTGGCTCAATCAGATGGGACGCTGGGAAGCTCCTTACAGCCTTCTCAAAAAATCATATGAAGACGGCTTAGGTTATTACGGAAAACTGAAGAAGGAAGGTAAGCTTGTCGATATGACGATGGAAGAGTTTGGTCATTTCTTCAAAGAAAACAAAGACTACGACGATCCCCAATGCGCTCTGTGGAAAGACATTCTCTACGGCTCTGACAAGCAGTACTTCTGGTATGCCGATCCATTCTTAAGGACCTGCCTTGATTTCAATCAAGGCGGTGCGATGATTGATTTCCGTCCCTATGCCGCCAAGCTTGACTGGAAAGTCGGTATCGGAACTGATCACATCTATGACGCCAGTTATCCTTATCTGATTCAGGCTAATTATCGTGCCGGTTATTTCACTCATTACGCCGGAGCCGGGACTGTCAAATCAGCAAAGGTCATCTACGGAAAAGAAGAGATAGACCTTTGTCTTAAAAGGACTCTCGCCACTTATTCCAAAGTCGGAGAAGACACTTTGATAACAGCCGACCCCGTTACTCTTCATTTCAGTGACCTGGATGTTGTCATTCAGTCAAAATTCCTGTTTGAAAAAGGCAAAGGCATCATCAAAATTGAAAGAAACATCCTCAATGATATCGGCAAGAACAAGATAACGATTGAGGAATACTTTGCCGGTGCCTTTGGTACTACTGAGTATCAGGAAGATATGAGCAAAATCATTCTCGGCTGTCTTAAAGAAAAGAAAGACACCCATATCCGCTTCTCTTATAAAGACCGAATGATAAAGAAAGACAATGTATCTTCAATCTACGCGAAGATTCCAAACGTCTCAACCTTGCTCTCTATGGGCGGAGACAACGACTCCTGTCTCATCAACGAAGGCTATGCTTTCTCCCCTATCTACCGTCTGGCTTTGAAGAAGACCTTATCCAAAGGAGGAATGTCAACATGGCTGAAAGTAAGAAAAGCCGACTGAACTATCGTTGTCCCTCCTGTTTCAGAAGAGATATCGATATGGATCTCTTCTATGACGAGGACCGAAACGAATACTACTGTATCCGATGTGGATTTGTCGGCACTGAGGAAGATATCATCCATATCAATGAAGAGACTAAGGAGAAATACAAAAACATCAATAAGAGAGTCGTCGAATTCAACGATGACGACAAACCTATCACCTATAAAGAACACAAAAAAGGAGAATTCTAAATGATTCTCGGTATTGATACATCGACTTACTTCGAAGAAGAAAACGCCGGTGCCAAATACTTTGGAGAAAACGGTGACTTAGTCGAACCTCTTGATAAGTTTGTAGAAAACGGCGTCGACTATATGAGAATACGTCTCTGGGTCAATCCCTATTCTGAAAAAGACCACTTACCCTATCTTGGAGGAACCTGCGACTTAGATAACTTTATCCGCTTGGCAAAACTGGCCCTGAAGAAAAAATATAAGATCATCCTCGACTTCCACTACAGCGACTTCTGGTGTGATCCTTCTAAGCAGTTCATTCCTAAAGACTGGGCCAGTCTCAATAAAGAAGAACTGATCAGAAAAATCTATGACTACACTCTTGAGGTACTAAAAACCATCAATAATGAAAACATCCCTCTCTATGGAATACAGATAGGAAATGAAATCACTAACGGCATGCTCTGGCCAATAGGCAAGCTCATCGACAAGGGAAAAGACAATAAAAGAGGAAACTATTCCGCCTTATGTTCTCTCATCAAGAGTGCAGAAAAAGCCTGCAAAATCATCTATCCGAATTCTCTCATCATCTTGCATCTTGAAAGAAGCTGCGATAAGAAGGTCTATCATGAATTCTTCGATGAAATGAGAAAGAAACACGTCCATTACGATATCATCGGAGCTTCCTATTATCCTTATTATCACGGAACTATCAAGGATGTCATCAGCAATCTTGTCAGCCTCAGAAAAGAGTTTCACAAGAAAGTCATGGTGATGGAATTAGGATATGCCTTCACTACTATCGACTACCTGACTGAATACTCCGGCAATGAAAAGCAGTTAGTCTTAAACGATGAGTTCGTCAAAGACAAAAAACATTACATTCCCTATCCTCTTACTCCTGAGGGACAAAAGGATTTCCTAAAAGAATTCCTCACCGCCTGCCGTCTTAACAAAATCGACGGTGTCTTCTACTGGGAACCCTTATGGATTCCAGGCAAAAACATCTGCTGGACATCAAAAGAAGGTCAGGAATACATCAACGAAACATTCAAATCTACCAGAAATGAATGGGCTAATCAGGCTTTATATGACTATAAGGGACAGGCTCTAATTGCCTTAGATGTATTCAGTAACAAAGGAGAAAAAATATGAAAAAGAATTTATTCAAAGGTTTAGGTCTCAGCCTCGCCGGACTTTCTATCCTTACCGGATTAGGAAGCTGCGGAAACAATACCTCATCTGAAGGAATTACCTTAACCATCTGGGAAGATGAATTTAATGCCGAAATGATTGAGACTATGGCGACTGAGTTTATCGGAAACTACAAACAGACTTATAAGCTCGCTGACAAGATCACCGTCAAAGTCGTCGATCAGTCCGAGAAAAGTGCCGTTGAAAAGATGAGCACCGTCTCTCCGACTGGAAACGGACCTGATATCGCCAGCATCACTCACGACACGATACCAAGTGCTGTCAAGGCCGGTCTGATCGATGAAGTCTATAACAAAGCCGACATCATCGACCGAGATACCGAAGAAGCCGTCAATGCTGTCACCTATGGCGGAAAAGTCTATGGTTATCCAATCACTGCCGAATCAATGACTCTGATGTATGACAAAAGACAGCTCACCTCTTCCGATGTCGTCTCCTTTGATTCCCTGAAGGCTTCAGGAAAGAAAATAGCCTGGGACTTCCAAGTAGATGGCGCCTATTATTGCTACGCCCTCAATACCGACTCGGTCTTATTCGGAGATGACGGAAAAGACAAAACTAAAGTCGATATCGGAACAACAGCTTCCTGCTCTAATTGGTCTTCCTTCATCTCGAGTTATACCGATACTGTCTCTTCGATGACTCCTGAGACTTCTATTTCGCAGCTCTCAAGCAAGACCATCGCCGGTGTCATCTCCTCTCCGTTCCTTTATTCTTCAGTCGTCGATGCAATCGGAGCTGAAAATGTCGGCCTTGCCGTTCTTCCTTCCTTAAATGGTGTCAGTCTTCGCCCCTTCAGCGGATACAAGTGCTATGCCGTAAGCAAATATTCCAAGTATCCGGCCCTAGCTCAGTCTTTGGCAAACTATCTGACCAGCGATGACTCACAGGCGGTCAGACTCAATGAGAAATCCTATCTGCCCTGTATCAGAGAATACACTTCCGATATGAATGACATCGTAAGCAATGACAAGACGGGAGATCTGCAGGTCTTCAAAGACTCTCTGAATAATTCAATCACCATGCCCAATATCGAGGAGATGTCAAACTTCTGGAAACCGATGAATGCCGCCATCAGTGAGTTGTGGGCCTTAAAGGGAACTGCAGTCAGCACCGAAGCCGTCAAGACCAAGTTTGATGCCGTTACCGAAAAACTCAAATAAACAAAAAAGAGGTGAATATGAAAGAAGCAGTAACACACGAAAAGAAAACCAGGCTTTATTTCTTCAAGCAGCCATTCAGGCACCTGGTTCCCACTTATAACAGCGCTTCGAATTATCGCAAGTTTACCATGCTTCTTAATTTCCTTCTGCCGGGAATGGGAAACGTCCTTGTGGGAGCAGTTGAAATAGGCTTAGTTGTCTTTTCAGTCTTCATCGCATTGCTAGTCGGAGAAATAAATCTGATTCAGGCATTTGTCTCAAAAGCAATTTCTCTTTCTCCTGTAGATGCGACTGTCGTATTTGCTCTGCTTAACATCTCTCTTCTAGCCCTCTATTTCAGTTCTTTCAAACTTAATGTCAGCACCAACTATAAAATAAACAATGACTTGGGAAGACCTAGATCAATCATCCTTGCAGGCTTGAAAGCCTTTGGGAGAAATATCAGGAGTTTCTTCATGAACCTCTCCTATCAGTTCCACGTCTCCGAAAGAAAAGAAAAGATAGCTCTCGTGTCTTCCTTCTTCCTGATGGGAATTCCCCTGATGTGCTATAAGGAATTCGTCAAAGGTATCCTCTTCCTTTTGGTTCAGGTTCTGATCACTTCCTTCCTCATCGCAAGAGGAGTCGCCGATATTGAGAATTTCTTTATTCTTTCTTCTACTGAATCATTGAATGGTGTGCCGTTATTATACGGAATCATCGCTCTTCTCCTAGTCGTTTTCTTCTTAGTCATGTACTTTCTGAACTACAAATCAGTCGTAGACACAGTGACTAGAATCAACGGAAGAAAAGAAGTGGAGACTTATAGAAGAGAGATACATAATCTCGCCAATTCCAAGTTCTATATTACCAGTCTTATTGTTCCAGTCCTAGGAACAGTCGCCTTCACTATCATCCCCTTGATATTCATGGTACTGATTGCCTTCACTAACTATTCACTGGTGACTGCCGAAGGATATAACAACACTAATGCCAATCTCAATATCTTCTTAGACTGGGTCGGCCTCTCAACCTTTGAAAGAGTCTTTACAGAAGGAGCTAACCTTCAAGACTTGTTAAGTGTCTTCTCCTGGACGATGATCTGGGCCACTATTGCCACTTTCTCCTGTTATTTCGGCGGTCTCTTCTTAGCCATGCTTCTAAACAAAAAGGCGATAAAAGGAAAAATCATCTATCGATCTCTCTTTGTTGTCGCGATGGCAATGCCTCAGTTTGTCTCCTTATTGACGATGAGGACGATCTTTGATACTTATGGTCCCTTGAACTCTCTTCTAGTCAATCTGGGAATCATCAATCAAAACTATGAGTTCTGGATGAATGAGTTCAGTGCCAAGACTCTCATCTTATTTATCAATATGTGGGTCGGTATTCCTTATTACATGCTTTTGATGAGCGGACTGCTCATAAATATTCCCAATGACTACTATGAGGCGGCGACAATCGACGGAGCCAGCAAATGGCAGCAGTTCAAACGTATCACCTTCCCTAATATCCTCTACATGACTACTCCCTTATTGATTACTTCCTTTGTCAGCAATATCAATAACTTCAATGTCATCTACTTTCTGACTAACGGAGGAACAATCGCAAACGGAATCTCAAATACCGCCTTCAAAACCGATATTCTCATCACTTGGCTCTACACTTTGACTATGAAGAAATACGATTATAACTTCGGTGCAGCCATCGGCATTGTCATGTTCATCCTCTCGGCGACAATCTCCCTGATTGTCTTCAGAAAATCTAAAGCCTATTCAAATGAAGAGGAGTACAGATAACAATGGAAAACATCAAGAGTTTTAAAAGAAGAAAGAAACTTAGTCCTTCTTCCATAAAGAGAAAGAGAATCTTCGATGCCATCTGGTCTAACGCCTTAGTCTTCCTCCTCGTCCTCATCTGGATGATACCGATCTTCTGGATTATTGCTTCTTCCTTCTCCGCTGATAAAGGCTATTCTTCACCAACCTTCTTCCCTACTAGCTACACTCTCAATAACTATAAGACCTTATTCACTGAAACAGAGTTTCCGACCTGGCTTCTTAATACCTTCATCATTGCCTTATGCAATACCGTCTTAATTACCTTCTTTACTTTAGTTACGGCCTATTGTTTATCCCGATTCAGATTCAATAGTCGCAAGTTCATGATCAATGTCTCTTTGATCTTAGGCATGTTCCCTGGCTTTATGCCTATGGTAGCTGTCGACTTCATTCTCAATATGCTAAACCTCATCAACAGTTACTGGGCACTATTAGTCTATTATGTCTGTGGAGCCGGATTAGGGTTCTTTGTCTCCAAAGGCTACTTTGATACCATACCTAAAGATATCGATGAAGCCGCTAGACTTGATGGAGCTAATCAGTTTGCTACTTTCTTGAGGATCTTTCTACCTTTAGCAAAGCCGATTCTTATCTACACTGCCTTGATGGCCTTTATGGCATATTGGGCTGATTACATCCTGGCTAGCTTAATCTTAACCGATGATTCTGCTAAGACGGTGGCTGTTGGACTTTACTCCTGGATGGATCCGACTAAGATTAATACTTACTTTGGAAAGTTTGCAGCTGGTAGCTGCATAGTCGCTATTCCGATAGTAGGCCTATATATCTCTTTGCAGAAGTGCTTTATTGCTGGTATCTCATCCGGTGCTGTGAAGGGCTAAAGCAAAATGAAAACTAAATTAATTATCGGTTTTTCATTGGCTAATTTTCTTCTATTAAGCTCTTGTAATTTATTCTCATCTAGTTATGAAAGCTCACAAATATCTTCCTCTAGCCAAGAAACAACTTCTTCATCAGTAGAAGAGCCATTGCTTATCAACGATATTGATACTTATGGCTATGGTGATGAAATCAAAGTTAAAGACAACATTCAGA
>DHDT01000054.1:8517-8739 GCA_002399505.1 Caryophanales bacterium UBA4869
ATCAGAATCGATGATGATTCCATTGTTGGTCTTAAAGCCTGAACGGTTACGTATGTCACTTTGACTAATTCCGATGGCAGAAAAGGAACATTTGAAGTCACTGTCATCAATAGAAGCTATACCTCCAAACATAAGAGTGCCGAATCAGAAGAGGGTTGGCTCAATGATGTCAGTGTCGATGCTATCGATGGACTTAAAACTACTTCTAACTTTGTTAATGGC
>DHDT01000028.1:0-3765 GCA_002399505.1 Caryophanales bacterium UBA4869
CTTTTGTTTTCATACACGAAAACGGCAAAAAGGTTAGCCGCCAGTATTTCTTCCTCCAGATTAAGAAATACGCCCTCCTCTCGGGACTTAGGAAAGAAATCAGTCCGCATACATTGCGGCATTCTTTTGCAACAAGGCTAATTGAAAACGGCGCTCCTTTACGAAGAGTCCAGGAGCTTTTAGGCCACAGCGATATCGAAACCACCCAGATTTATACACACATAAGTCAGAAAATAGCCCTCGAAAGCTACGATAAGGGAATGAAAAGATAATCGTATCATTTGTAATAGATGGTGATAAATACTATAATTTTCGTAGTTAGTCCGGAGGATAAAATATGAAATTCAGAAGAGTGTTCTTAATCGTCATGGATTCAGTCGGAATCGGCGCTGAACCTGATGCGGAGCTTTTTGGTGACAAAGGAACCAACACTTGGGTACATGTGGCCGAAAAATGCCATGGTCTCAATGTTCCCAATATCAATTCTTTAGGTATTCGTGACTTAGCCGATATCGAAGGAACGACCAAGGTCGATCACCCTCATTCCTTCATGCAGACATTAAGAGAGAGATCAAACGGCAAAGACACTTTGACCGGACACTGGGAGATGATGGGCATTCTTACCCCTAATCCCCTGGTCACTTTCACCGATCATGGCTTCCCCAAGGAACTCATCGATGAACTCAGTGCCAGAACCGGCAGAAAGATCATCGGAAACTATTCCGAAAGCGGGACTAAAATCTTAGTCGATTTAGGCGAAGAGCAGATGAGAGAAGGATCTCTTATCGTCTATACTTCCGCTGACTCCGTTTTGCAGATTGCCGCCCACACTGATGTCGTCCCGCTTGAGGAGTTATATCGTGACTGCGAAATAGCCCGTGAAATAACGATGCGTCCCGAGTGGCGTGTCGGCCGTGTCATCGCCCGTCCTTTCATCGGCCCTGACAAAGACCATTTCACCAGAACATCGGATAGACATGACTACGCTCTCTCCCCTTCCGGCCGCACTTCTCTGGATGACTTGAAAGACCATGGCAAAGATGTATTGGCTATCGGAAAGATCCACGATATCTTCAATGGAATCGGCATCACTGAAAGCCAGCATACCGTCAGCAACCACGACGGAATGCTCAAGACTATCGATTTAGCCAAAAACCGCGATTTCAACGGCTTATGTTTTGTCAATCTCGTCGAATTCGATTCTTCCTACGGACATCGCAGAAATCCTCTCGGATATGGAAAATGCATCGAAGAGTTCGATAAGGACCTCGGTGAATTACTGCCTCTTCTCAAAGAGGATGATCTTCTTCTTATCACCGCTGACCATGGTAATGATCCTACCTGGACTGGCACTGATCACACCCGTGAAAGAGTTCCTCTCATGTCTTATAGTCCAAGTTATGCTAACGGCACAAAACTTGAAGAGAGAGACACTTTCGCCTGTATCGGCAAGACCATTCTTGCCAATTACGGAATTAAGGCCTCACCTAATCAGATCGGCGAAGTGATTCCTGAATTGATCAAGTAGTTTCCGACTTTAAAGGATTATCTAAAATGAATAAAAGCTTTTTCCTGTGTTCGCTGATTTCTCTTTCTTTTGTAGCTGGCTGCTCAAACAATATCAACGCCAGCTCTGTTTCTTCAAATAACGTTACAAGTGAAAAAACAGATGACTCATCTTCCTCTACAAGTCTTGATTCTGAAAAATACATCGACGGTTATCTCGACAGCGTTTCAGCAACAGCCCCAATCATGGTATCGGGAAAAAGCGAAGGCAAGAATGTCGACTACGTCATCTCTTCTTACCCTGTCATCTACAATGCCTCTTTGAAAAACACCAAATTATCGGTGAAAGAAAATCTGGCTGAAAAATTCGGAACCAAGTATTCGACTGACGGATTCCCTCAGGCCGGTCTTTTCATCAAGACCTCTCTTTCGGAAACCGATGATGAAAACGAAAAGACAAAGATTGAAAAGTTTTTATCCAAGGTCGATAATGTGACTTCTCTTCTCGTCAGTAAAAATGTTCAGACTATAGCTGATGCTTTAGATAACAGCGGCACTTCGGAAGAAGTTATCTCCCGATACGGATTCAACGGAACTACTTTGAAAAACTGTCAGGATCAGGGATCAAATAAGCTTTCTTTCATAACCAAGGATAAAAACCCTGATACAACTGGCTTTGCCAAATTCTCCAAACCTTTGGCAATCGACGTCCAAGATTCACAGCTATCAGCCTTCTATCCCACCAAAGACACCGCTTTGAAGCCGGAAGCCAGCACTTCCTTAGAATATACAGTGACTAGCCCCAAAGGCGCTCCTGCAGCCGTTTTCTACTCCGATTATGCCGATACGGAACACTTCATCACCGGTGAACCGACAGTTCCTCAGTCTGCCTTTGCAAAAGGAACTAGTGACTTCATTATCTTCGACAGCGTCAACGGATTGAAATTGTCAGCCAAGAACAGCAACAACTATAAATTGGTTCGAATGCTGACTTACGGAAATCTATACCTGGTATCTACCGGAAATGACAAGAATGACACCTTCGACAAATCAGATTATTGTCTTTCTTATGGCGAGAACCTGCTTCCGGGATTAGTCAGTAAAGATCTCTATAAGGATTAATATGGAAAAGCCCGATAAGAAAAGACTACATCCCATAAACTATGAGCCCCTGTATTTTCTCCTCGGGCTTTTATTATGCCTCCTTATATATGAGATCATCGCTTTGTCGACCAGGGAAGTCTTTCTTCCTGAGTTCTTCAAGGGACTGACTGTCATGTTTCAGAAGTTCTCGATTCCAAACACCTGGAAAAGTCTCGGCTTTTCCCTTCTGAGATTGTTTATCTCCTTGTTCATCAGTGGGATTCTCGGTGTGAGTCTTGGATTGACAGCTGGATATTATACGAAGTTATCAAAAATATTAAATCCGCTGATGACTATACTCCGCGCCTATCCGACAATCGCCCTAGTCATGCTGTTAGCGGTTTACGTTCCGAATTTTGGCATCTATGTCGTTTCGGTAGTTATATTCCCACTCTTCTATCAGGCGGCCTTAGAAGGCTCAAAACAGGCCTACGACAAGTTTTACTATGAATTAGCCCTGAAAGGAAGGGGTCACTTCTTTTCCAACACCTTCCGAGTCATCATCCCTCTTTCTTCTCCTTACATTCTTTTAGGCTTTATTCAGGGATTGGGCTTAGGATGGAAAGCCGAGATAATGAGTGAGACCTTTGCCGCTGATTCTACCTACCTAGGAATAGGAAAACTAATCTATAGCAATTATCAGGCCGTCGAATATGAAAACATGATGGCTTATGTTTTGATAGCAATCCTGACATCGCTGATCCTAGACGGCTGCCTGTATCTTATAAAAGGACTGATTGAGAAAAAACTAGGTCTTACTAAAAAAGACAAAATAGTATCCGAATAGGAATATTAGTATTTAATTGGTAATTAGTATATTTATAGTAATATTCTTTAAAATAATTATATATTAAAACAATAGTTATTTATTAGTACTAATATTTGACTAAAAACTGATTATGGAGAAAAACTGAAAAGGAAGGCCCAAATAAATATTGAAGACCAAAATATAAAGCTTTTAGAGACTCATTTAAAATGTGTTTTTCTTTTTTAACATAATAAACATTATACGAAGTAAACAAACTAAAGCCTTTATATAGAAAATTCATCTTAACCATCTTAAATACCTATATTATTGTGTTATTAGTAAAACTACTAATTTAGTACTAATTCCAA
>DHDT01000028.1:4004-6338 GCA_002399505.1 Caryophanales bacterium UBA4869
TTATATTCTTAGTACTAATTATATACTATTACTGATTTGATCTTATTATATCCCAAGTTAGGTCAATCGATCTCTTGGCGGCCTGGCTAAGAAGACAATTATAGGTAGAGCTATTATCAGAGTGATCGGCACTGTCTGATATAGTCCTGATAATCATATAAGGGATTTTTGATATATGACTTACTTCTCCGACAGCGGCACTTTCCATGTCCATGCCTTTAGGATCATCGAAGTTCTCATAGATACCTTGGGGAAAGTTTTCCTTGGTGACAAAGGAGTCACCGGATAGAATCAAACCGGAATGGATGTTTTCCTTGTCAAATTTCAAAGCTTCTTTTACACAGTCTTCGTCGCATTCAAAATACAGAGGCATAGCGCTCATCTCTCCGAAAGGGTGGCCAAAGGCAGTCAGGTCGACGTCGTGGAAGGCAGTCTTAGTGGCTACCAAAGTAGATAAGGGGACAATGTCAGATGATATCGATCCGGCGACACCGGTATTGATGATGAGGTCTACTTGGTGTTTTGATAGAAACAGTCCCAGACGATAAGACATGCTGACTTTTCCGATACCGCCGACAAAGGCATAGATATCATGTCCTTTGTCAACCAAATGGTAGAAGACAATTCCGTTTTCTTCTAGCTTCGTATAATTTCTTCCACTGTAAAAGGATGCGAGTTCTTCTTCCATCGCAGCCACGACTAAATAAGAGCTGAACTTATTCATCTTTGTTTTGCTGAGAGGCTTTCTTCTTTCTTCTTCGATAGCTAGGTTCCTTCAAAGCCTTGACTAAGACATGAGGGCACTTTTCATATAAGGCATCGAAATTGACGTTGTCTCTTTCGGTTCTGGTGAAAAGCTGAACGACGACATCGCCGGCATCGATAAGATACCAGGTCGAATCGTTCCTGCCTTCCGTATGATGGATATCTTTGAAATTGTCATAAAGAGCCTGTTCGGCAGTTGCTACTAAGGCTTTGAGACGGCGGTCACCGGAAGCACTGGCGACAATATAGTAGGAGACATAGGGAGTCTTCTCTCTGACATCGTAGACCATGACATCTTCGCCAAAATCCCAGCTCAGATCTTCAGCGATATGCAAAGGGCGCAGGGACTTGATGGTTCCCGAAGAACTGAAACGTTCCTTCTTGGCTATCGGTTTGCTGCTTTTCTTTAACATTTTTGATCTCCTTGATCGATATATTTCTTATACATGGCATCAGTCAGACTGTTGCTCCGGTAATTGAGGTGTTCGTGGAGGAAGTAATCCCGGTGTTCGTTTAGGACGTAGACGAAGCCCTCATCGAGATTCTGAATGCATTTGATTCTCATCTTCGAAGTAGGGAACTGTCTGGTCGGTTCGGCTTTGTCGGCGACAAACAGGCACTTCATATATTCGTCCATGTCCTCACATCCGGTGCAATGATAGGATATGGCCTTGAGGACTTCCCTGTTTTCGATTCCGTAGGCCGTTTTGGCAATATATGCTGATACGAACTGATGAAGGGCAAAATCAGGCAGTTTTGCTTCGTTAGGAAAGGCTTTATGCATGATCTCTATCTGTTCCCCGATATTGAGGTCTTTTCCGATATCATGGAAGAGACCCGCCTGATAGGCAAGGCTAGGAATCAAGGAGTTTCCTTCGGCGATGTCATAGGCAGTTTTTGCCACTGACACCGAATGGTTGAAGCGGTGAAGGTGCATGCTCTTAACAATCAAGGGAATGAAATACAGCTGCTTATCGGTGACGTAGTTTAGAACATAGAGGGGAGCGTCGAGTTTCTTTCCCGAGCGGAAATTTCCTTCCGTCTCTAGGATGGCTTTGTCTTCTTTTTCATCAGACCAGCTGACGAAGAAAACTTCGTCGTTGGGGAATTTTCTCTGGAAATGTTTTAAAAGGTCATCGTCATCGCGTTCTTTCTTGTCCAAGGCATAGGAGATAAGGGCAAAAGAAAAAGGCTCGATGGTCTTCTTGACCATCATTGAACGATCAAAATAGGAAGCTGTCCCCATGTTTTGGGGAACAAAGACAATCTTGTCGGCGCCAAGAGAGGAGAAGAGGTCGCGGGCCAAAGTAAGGGAGAGATTGGTGATGGGGTCAAAAGGCTCACGGAATATGGCAATCTTGGCCATCAGATCAACTGTCCGCCTTTTTCGACTAAAACTTCGACGCCCTTAGGGGCATAGACGGTTATTTCCTGATCAACGCCTTCAAAGGAGATGAAGCCTAATCCGACAATCAGGATTCGCATCTTGTCCTTTTCGGCTTTGATCTGATGCTTTTCAAGATCATCGACGGATTTGATCTTCTGGCTGCAGTATTCGCGGTCAGGATC
>DHDT01000028.1:6504-7759 GCA_002399505.1 Caryophanales bacterium UBA4869
AGGTCGTTGGATTTGAAGAAAGTGAAGAGAGTCTTGGAGCCCTTGTCAAAATCGAGACGGGCCAGATTTCCGATAAGGAAGGACTGACCGGGTTTTGAAAGGAAGGATTCAGGGCGGATTTCATTTCGGGGAATGATGTATTTGACCTTCTCAGGTTCAATATAGGAAATTATGGATTTGCTGTTATAGATACCAGGAGTATCGTAAATATAGGACTCTTCGTCAAGCGGGATGGAGATGACATCCAAAGTGGTGCCCGGATAGGGAGAAGTGGTGATCATCTTATCGGTGGAATTGGTGTAATCCATCAAAAGGCAGTTGATGAGAGAGGACTTTCCGACCTGATAGGCACCGATGAAATAGACAGATTTGCCGTTGCGGAGTCTTTCGATTTCCTTCATAACCTCTGAGATATTGTAGTTTTTGCTGGAAGCGGAAGTTAGGATGATGCTTCGAGGTCTGATGCCGTCTTTGAAAAGACGCTCAGTGACCAGTTCCTTTAAGAATTCATCGGAATAGCTCTTAGGAAGAACATCTCTCTTGTTGATAAGAACAAGAACGTTCTTAGGAAGATATTTGCCGATTCCCTCAAGGATGGAGCCAGTCAGGCAGAAGGCATTGAGAACATAGACAATCAGGGCCTCTTCCTCTTTGGCTTTCGAAAGTATGGTCACATAATCCAGATTGAAATCGAAACTCTTCTTGAAAGTCGAATAATGGCGAAGCTTATAGCAGCGTTCGCATAGAGTCTCCTCATCACAGGCAAACTTTTCCGGAGGGACATATCCGACCTCATTGGGGTCTTGATCTTGGAGAATGGCTCCGCATCCATAGCATCTCTTGACACGGATTTCCTGGGTCAGACCAGTCGACTTGTTTTTTTTCAAGAACATGTTCATGCACCTCTCTTTATAGTTGGGCATTCAAGGCCCAACTGATTGGATTCCTTCATTAGTCTACGCCTCTTAACATCTTTTTTTCTCGTTAACGCTGCAAAGAAGTTGTCTTTTTCGACTAAAGGCTCAGTCAATAGGAAACGTCCCTTAAGCTTATTGGCATAGTTCATATCGGTGATAAGCTGATCGCCTGCAAAGAGACATTCCTCGATCTTAATCTGCTTTTTTTTGAGGAATCCCCGGATTCGGAAAGCGAAGAACTTGAGGGAGAAAGACAAGTAGGTGACTCCAAGGCTCTGACAGTAGGGACGAACCCTATAGGGGAAGTTGTTTGATAGGACAATCAAGGTGATTCCCAT
>DHDT01000028.1:7887-10333 GCA_002399505.1 Caryophanales bacterium UBA4869
TTTTCGAGGGTATTCTTAAGATTTACAGAGTCAAGAGAAGGTACTTTAAGATGGGGGACAGAAAGGGTGTTGTCTAGGTCAACGACAAGATATTTGATTCTCAGTTCTTTAAAGAAAAGAGGATCAACTTGATAGATAGACTGGCAATGAAAATCGATTTTTCCTTTTTTCACAGCTTTATTTTACCATCAATGCCTTATTTCTTGGCATTTTCTTTTTCAAAAAGATCAAATAGGGAAAGCTGAGTATCGGCTTTGTCAGGAGCAGCCTTGACGGCAGTAGTCTTTGCGGGTCTTGGCGTCTCAACCAAAGTCGACTTGTCGATGACACCGCCGCAGTCGTTGAAGCCGGTGATTTCCGACTTTCCTAAATTAGGGATATTCTCCCTCATTTCGGAATTCAGTTCGACAGGATCCAAGTCGGCTAAGTCGATGGCGGCATTGGAAGTGGGGGTTGTGGCACCGATGAAATTCTTTTCGCCTCTGACCTTGTTGACTTTGAAAAGAGAGACGATGGTCATCGGATTCTTCTTGAATATCCTCACGAGATTGGTCTTGTAGGATATACGTTCCGTGGTCTCGATTTTGGCGCTGTTGATGAGTCTGGCAGCCCGTTTAGAGGCTAAGATCAATAGGAGCGAGGCTTCTTTGGAAGTCAAGGATACCAAAGAGACAAGTGGGGCATTGTCGATGGAACTTGCGATAGCCTTGACACCGACTGCACTTACTGAAACTAAAGGAATCTCGCTTTCGTTATAACGGGATACACGACCTAAAGAATCGCAGACGATGATATCGCTGTTTCCGCTGGTTATCTCGACATCGACTACCCGGTCATCAGGAGAGAGAAGCCGGCAGGCTCTGATAGGTCTTTTGGTGATTCCAGTCTGAACAAATTCGGACAGGGCGGTTCTCTTGATCTTATTCTGGGCGGTCAGAATGACGACATTGAGTCCCGGGATAAATTCATCGGCCAGGAAAGACTTGACGATTTTCTCGTCCGCCTTGAGAGTAAGGAGATTGTTGAGATGCTTTCCTTCTTCTTTCCACTTGGAATCGGAAAGAAGATAGACAGGAAGATATCCGTAATTTCCTAAAGATGTGAAGAACAGGATGAAATCATGAGTGCAGCACTTCTGTGAGAAGACAAGTCGGTCACCCGGCTTCATCTTGGGAAGATTAAGAGGATCGGTAGTTGAATTGGCGTCAGCCGAAGCCTGATAGGACTTGAGAGAGGAACGTTTGGCATATCCGTCTTCGCTGATAGCGACATAGCAGTCTTCTTTGGCGATGAGCTTAGTCTGGTCAACACTGTCAAAATTGATTTTTTCTTCTAAGATTTCGGTCTTTCTAGGTGTTGAGAAAGTCTTTCTCACATCCTTGAGGACTCCGATAACCACCCGGTCGAGTTTCTCGGGGTTAGAGAGAAGATCTTCAAGGCGGGCGATATCGATATCAAGATTCTGTTTTTCCTCGCGAAGGGCACTGATATCAGTGTTGCTCAGACGATAAAGAGGAAGCATGGCGATAGCTTCGGCCTGACGTTCGGTAAAGCCGTAGTCGGTCTTCAACATGACTTTGACGCCTTCCTTGCCGGAACACTTCTTGATCTTCTCGATAAGCTCATTGATGATAGGATAGGCCTTGACAAGACCTAGGACTATTTCCAAACGGTCCTGGTCAGTCTTCAAGTCAAAGCGGCAGGTCTTAGTCTCAATGACGCGCTGATGGTCGATATAACTGTCGATGATTTCAAGCAGAGACATCGTCTTAGGATGTCCTTTGTCGATGGCAAGGAAGTTGCAGCCGATGGTATTTCTCAGGCACCCCTTGGTTCCAAGATAGTTGAGAACGTCATCAGGTGAGGCATCCTTTTTGATCTTGATGACAATGTTTACATCGTCTTTAGCCGATTCATCGACAATTTCTTCGATATTGTCAAGATTATCGTTCTGTTTTCTCTTAAAGAGATTGGCGACAAAATCAATCTTCACGGCCCCGTAGGGGATCTCCGTTATGATGATCTCGTTGTTTTCGTAATCGATATGGGTCTTGCAGTAGAGGAAGAAAGTGCCGGCACCTGTCTCATAGATGGAGCGGATGGCATCCTTGTCATCGATGATACCTCCAGTCGGGAAGTCAGGTCCCTTGATAAAATTCAAAAGGTCATCGAGATTTGATCTTTTATGTTCGATGCGATAGATGGTGGCATCGACGACTTCGGCTAAATTATGGGGTGGGATAAAAGTCGAGGAGCCGACAGCGATTCCGTTGGTGCCATTGACAAGAAGGTTAGGAAAACGGGCAGGAAGAACAGTCGGTTCTAAGGACTTATCGTCGAAAGTCGGCACCATATCGACGGTGTTCTTGTCGATATCCTTAGTCAGGTATTCGGAAAGAAGAGAAAGTCTGGCTTCAGTATAACGGTAGGCGGCGGCGGGATCGTC
>DHDT01000028.1:10450-10677 GCA_002399505.1 Caryophanales bacterium UBA4869
CGGCGGGATCGTCGTCGATTGAGCCGTTGTTTCCCTGGAAATCAACTAAGGGAGCTTCCATTTTCCACGACTGACTGAGATGGACTAAGGCATCGTAGATTGAGGCGTCTCCATGAGGATGGAAATGACCCATGATATGACCGATGATGGTGGCGCATTTGACAGTGGGCTTTGAGAAAACCTGTCCTTCATGATACATATCGTAGATGATTCTTCTCTGAACAGGC
>DHDT01000028.1:10841-11153 GCA_002399505.1 Caryophanales bacterium UBA4869
GCCTTGGCGTAACGGTTGAAGGCATCGATTAAGACTTCATTCATCCCTGAGGGAACTATATTCTCGTCGATTACAGGGGTATTCTTTTTACTTTTCACGTTTCACCTCACTGGTAAATGTATCCTTGGTAGAGAAATCGATGTTGTTGTTGATCCATTCTTTTCGTCGGTCGGCATCTTTCCCTAAGAACAGATTGAGTTTGTCCTTGGCTTCTTCGTCGTCGTTGATGACAACCTGGAGAAGCTTTCTGTGCTTAGGATCCATAGTGGTGGAACTGAGCTGAGAATAATTCATTTCACCTAAACCCTTATA
>DHDT01000028.1:11268-12041 GCA_002399505.1 Caryophanales bacterium UBA4869
TTCATTTCACCTAAACCCTTATATCGGTTGACCTTATAATTGACACCGATTTCAGCTCGAGCCTTATTAAGGTCGTTTTCGTCATAGCAGTAGATTTCCTTCTTGGAGTTATAGACACGGTAAAGAGGAGGGCAGGCAATATAGACGTGTCCCGTCTCAACCAGAGGTTTCATATGGGTATAGAAGAAAGTCAGAAGCAGAGACTGAATATGAGAACCGTCATCATCGGCATCAGTCATGATGATGACTTTGCCGTAATGAATGTCCTTTACCTTGAAATCGCTGTCGTAGCCGGCACCGATGGTATATATCATCGTCGATATTTCCTTGTTGCCCATCAAGACGGTGACGTCATCGACTTCGGTCGTGTTCTTTGGTTTTCCTCTTAAAGGGAGGATAGCCTGATGTTTAGGATCACGGCCCTTTTTAGCCGAACCGCCGGCGGAGTCGCCTTCGACGATGAAAAGCTCATTGTCGAGATAGATTTTGGAAGAACAGGGAGTCAGTTTGTCGGAGACATTGAATCCGCTCATCTTGTTCTTGAAGATCTCGCGCTCTTTTTTACGTGATTCTTCGGCTTTGGCACGGGCCTTCATCTCATTAGCGGTCTTGTTGACCACATTATCGGCGTCAGAGGTGTGTTCTTCAAGATAGTAGGCCAACTTATCCTCGACAACTGAATCAACGGAATTCAAGGCCTCTTTAGTGCCTAGTTTGCCTTTGGTCTGACCTTCAAACTGCAGAAGGTGTTCCGGAACCCAGACTGAAAGGAT
>DHDT01000075.1:0-278 GCA_002399505.1 Caryophanales bacterium UBA4869
ACTATCAAGGATGACACTAATGCCAATGAGGATACCCGTCTTGTTTATCGTTATCTCGATTTGAGAAGACCGGTCATGCAGAAGTATCTGAAAGTCAGAAGTGATATCAACCGTTATACCAGAGAGTATTTGAACTCCATCGATTTCCAGGAAATCGATACTCCGACTTTAATCAAATCCACTCCTGAAGGAGCCCGAGATTATCTGGTGCCTTCCCGTATCTACCCTGGTGAATTCTACGCCCTTCCCCAGTCTCCTCAGCTTTACAAGCAGCTTTT
>DHDT01000075.1:483-923 GCA_002399505.1 Caryophanales bacterium UBA4869
GAGATGTCCTTCTGTGAAAGAGAAGATGTCCTGAAGGTCATCGAAGGTCTTTTAAAACATCTTTTCAAGAAGATCGACAATGTCGACCTTCCTGATTTCTATCGGATGGATTATTCTGTCGCCATCGACCGGTATGGAACCGATAAACCGGATATGCGTTTTGAGATGCTTATCAATGATGTCACTGATATTCTCTCTGCATCCGGCTTCAAGGCCTATGAGGGAAAGAACATCAAGTGCTTAGTCGTCAATGACTTTGGTGACAAGGTCAGCCGCAAGAATCAGGACGAAGACTCTCTTTTGGCTAAGAAATTCAGAACTTTCGGTGTCAATCACGTCAAATTTGAAAATGGCGTATTGACTGGCTCCTTAGTAAAGAACTTCTCTGAGGACAGTCAGAAGAAACTGATTGAGAGACTCCAGCTCAAGAATAACGACCT
>DHDT01000075.1:1041-3902 GCA_002399505.1 Caryophanales bacterium UBA4869
CTCCAGCTCAAGAATAACGACCTCATTATTCTCTGCGCTGATTCTTCTAAGGATAATGCCAGCCTTTCTTTAGGTGCCATCCGTTTAGTCTACGGAAACAAAGCCGGCTTGATGAAGAAGAATGACTACAAGCCTCTCTTCTTGATCAATTGGCCTCTCTTTGAACGTGAAAGCGACGGTCATATCGAGTCTTTGTCAAATCCCTTCACCCGTCCTATCGACGAAGATCTCCACCTGCTTGATGAAGATCCCACTAAAATCCGTTCCACTTCTTACGATACGATTTTAAACGGCGTCGAATTGTCTAGCGGTGCTTTGAGAATCTATGATTCCGAAACTCAGAGAAAGGTGTTTGAGATTCTCGGACTCACTGACGAAGATATCGATCAGAGATTTGGCTTCATGATGAAGGCTTTGAAATTCGGTGTTCCTCCCGAAGGCGGTTTCGGTATCGGAATTGAAAGACTGGCTATGGAAATTGCCGGCACTGACAACGTCCGCGATGTCGTTGCCTTCCCTAAGAACCTCAAGGCTTTTGAGCCGATGAGTCAATGCCCCAGCCCCGTTCCCACAGCCGATACGGATATCCTGGGACTCAAGGTAGTCCCTGTTGATAAGAAAGGCGATTAATATGGATTCTAATAAGGCTCCCTTTGGTTCTTTAAACCTCAAGAAGGAAGTTGTCGATTCTTTAAAGGAACACGGATTTGAATATCTTTCACCTATTCAGGAAAATACCATTCCCAAACTTTTGAAATGTCAGTCAGTTTTGGGTTTGGCCCCGACAGGAACCGGCAAGACTTTGGCTTATGCCGTTCCGATAATCAATGACTTGGAAAACAACCAACATGTCCAGGCTGTCATCCTTTCACCGACAGTCGCTCTCTTAGCTCAGATTAAAGATGTTTTCCTTTCTCTTCTTGAAGGATTCGGATTTCCAAACGATGCCGTTAAAGCTGTCTACTCCAATTCCGATTTCAGCCGTTCCCATCCTCTGATTGTTTTGACGACTCCTTCGATGTATAAGGGCGTCCTCTCAAAATACCCCGTCAATCAGCTCAAGAGAATGATCATCGATGAAGGCGACATGGTTGCATTCGACGGTTTCGAAGAGAACTTCGAATACCTCAAGGGTCCCAAAAACCGTCATCAGATTTCCTTCTTCTCCGCTTCTTTGAACATCCAGGATATCAAGAAGGTCATGAAGACTTTCGCTATCCAGGAACTTTGCGATGTCCGTGATTCCATCACAAATAAAGGCGTCAACCATCACCTGGTTTCTATCCGCGGCTTATCAAAAGAAGAAGCCCTGCCTCTTTTCCTCCGCTTCAACAATCCCTATAAGAGCATCGCCTTTGTATCTTCTAAAGACGATCTTTATGTCGTCGATGAAAGCCTCAAGGATAACGGCATTCACCATCTCCTCTTACACGGAAATCTCGAAAAGAGAGTCATCGGAAAAGTCATCGACTCTTTCCACAATGACGATGAGCCTTTGATGATAGCCACCGACTATGCCTCAAGAGGCCTCGATATACCTTCTGTAAAAACCATCATCTCCGTCGACCTGCCTGAAAAATCGGAATATTATTTTCATCGTGCCGGCCGTGCCGGACGATTCGATGAAGTCGGGGATTCTTTTGTCTTCTATGACGATGATGATAAGAATAGCGTCCGCAAAGTCGAAGACCTGGTTCGAAGAAAAGTATCCTTTGATATCTATTACCTCAGCAAAAACGGACTGAGAAAAGGCAAAGAAAAATATCTTTTCAAAAACCTCGGCAAGAAGGACAAGAGCAACGACAAGCTTCAGAAACAGATCCGTCACGCTGTCGAGAAGAACCGTTCCACGAAGGTTAAGCCGAATTACAAGAAGAAAGTTTCCAAAGCCATTGAGGACGTCAAACTCAAGCATCGAAAGAATGTCGTCCTGACCAATATCGCCAGAAGCGGCGGAAACGTCCGCGACTTCCACGTCGACAAAGGCTTCAAAGGACGCAAGAGATAAGAAAAAAAGCCTCAATTGAGGCTTTTTTGGTGCTATCAGAAGGAGTCAATCAACGAGAAGAGCTTTTTGAGGGCCTCTTCTTTTTCATATAATCCTATGGTCTTGCCCTTTGCAAAGAGAAGATAGATGTTTTCTTTACCACTTCCGGCAATACCGTAATCAGCGTCTTTTGCTTCTCCGACACCATTTACAGGACAGCCCATAATGGCGACTTTGATGTTTTTGTTGACGTGGTCGAGGTATTCTTCGACGATTCTCGAGATGGGTTTCACGTCGACTAAAGTTCTTCCGCAGGTCGGACAGACGATCAAGTCGGGGACGTTGTCTCTTCTCTGAGCCAGTTTCAGAAGAGTCTTGCAGGCTCTGATTTCTTCTTTTCGGTCATCGGCCAAGGATACTCTCAAAGTGTCGCCGATACCTTCTTTCAAGAGAGGATAGACACCTAGGGCACTCTTGATGGCACCTTCGGTTCCGAATCCGGATTCCGTCAGACCGATATGGAGAGGATAGGGATAGCGGCTGTAGGCTTTTTCATAGATTTCCCTGACTAAGAGGGGATCGCTTGATTTCAAAGAAAGAACCAGGTTATCGAAGTTTTCCTCTTCGAAGACTGAGATAGTCTCATCCATCGCCAGAAGAATATCGTCGGCTTTGTTAAGAGTCTTGCCGCGGAATTTTGTGAGAGAACCGGAATTTACTCCGATACGGATGGGAATATTGTTGTCTTTGGCTTTATGGATAACTTCCAAAAGATTGCTGTTTGTTCCGATATTTCCTGGGTTTATCCTGATTTTATCCACTTTTGAGTCGATAGCTTCCAAAGCCAGACGATAATCAAAATGAATATCGGCAA
>DHDT01000075.1:4018-4563 GCA_002399505.1 Caryophanales bacterium UBA4869
ATAATCAAAATGAATATCGGCAATAATCGGAACTGATACGTGTTCTTTTATGATTTTTAGGGCTTTTGCATCCTTAGAATCCAGAACTGAGAAACGCATCATATCCAGGCCGATAGCCGTTAGGTCATTGGTTTCCTGAATGAGAAAATCAGTATCCGAAGTCTTGTGGTCTCCCATGGACTGGATGAGAACCTTGCCGTCTCCGATGACTAGATTTCCAATATTGAATGATTTTCGTTTCAATGAATTTTCCATAAGCTGATTTTATCACAAAGGCTATAGGTAACGCATGGAGACCTTAAAAAAATATCAAAACAGGAATTTCAATACAGCTTAGAAGAACAAGTAAAGCGCTACCAATTACGAATGATATAAATCCGATTTCGCAAAAATGGTTGTCTAAGAGAAGGTATCAAAATATAGTATGACTGGTAGAACAAAGGAGAAATTGTCTATGCGTAAAATAAACCTGCTGACTTGTCTCTTTTCCTGTTGTTTCTTAGTAGTCTCATGCGAAGAGAAATCTTCTCCTGCTGTTTCTTCTT
>DHDT01000077.1 GCA_002399505.1 Caryophanales bacterium UBA4869
GCTCCGAAGATAGCGAAGTTCATCAAGGCAGAAAAACTGTTGGCTTTCAATAATCCTATTATGAACTTCGCTATCTTCGGAGCCAGCATTGCCCTAGCTTACGGCGGTTCTCTTTTGATCATCAATTCAAACGGTGTCGATATGACAGTCGGAAGTCTCACTACTTTGATTACCTATGTAATGATGATCATGATGGCGATGATGTTAGTGACAATGGTTTATGTTTCGGTGATCATCGCCAGAAACAGCGCTGAACGTATTGTTGAAGTAATAGAAGAAGTTCCGTCTATCAAGTCTCCTATTAATGCCCTCAAAGAAGTCAGAAACGGCAGTGTTGTCTTTAAGGATGTGAATCTTGCTTACTGTCAGGACAAATATGTCCTCACCGATATCAATCTATCGATAAAGAGCGGGTCTTCTATCGGTATCATCGGATCGACAGGAAGCGGAAAAACCAGTCTGATATCCCTGATTGCCAGACTTTATGATGTCTCTTCCGGTATGGTTTCAGTCGGAGACGAAGACGTTAGAAAATATGATTTGAAAGCACTGCGTGACAAAGTCGCCGTCGTCCTTCAGAAGAATACTCTATTCACCGGCACTATCAGAGATAACCTCAAGTGGGGCAATCTTAATGCTACCGATGAAGAGATAGACAAAGCCCTTGAGTTAGCCCAGGCCAAGGAATTCGTCTATTCTTTCAAAGAGGGATTGGATACCCATATCGTGGAAGGCGGAACCAATGTCTCCGGCGGACAGAAGCAACGTCTCTGTATCGCCAGGGCCTTGCTTAAGAATCCTAAAATTCTGATTCTTGATGATTCGACAAGCGCCTGTGATACTCACACAGATGCTCTGATAAGAGAAGATCTGGCCGATACCAGAAAAGACGTCACCAAGATCATCATCGCTCAGCGTGTTCTGTCTATCAAAGACTGCGATGAGATCATTGTCATGAATAAAGGCCGGATTGTCGCCCAAGGCAAGAACGATGAACTGATGAAGACTTGTCCTGTCTATGAAGAACTCTATGAATCTCAGTTAGGAGGAGGTGATTTCGATGGCAACAACTAAAATGAGAGCGACTAAATACCCCATGAAAAGAAATGACGTTTCCAAGAAGGATAAAAAAGGAGCTGTTTCCCGTCTTTTAGGCTATGTATTCAAGTATTATCCTATTCAGTTTGTAGTTGTCCTTATCGGTGTTCTCATCATCAGCTCAGCCAATACCGGAAGCTCCTATCTTTTAGGAACCGTCCTGATTGATGATGTCATCAATCCGGCCTTGAAGGCTGTGACTGATGCTAACGGCAATCTCATTGCGGGAATGAACGCTATCGATTATCTTGATCATACCGCCTTTGCCTATACGATGATCGGCATGGCTTCAGTGGCAGTTTTGGGTATTGTCGCTTCCTATTTCTATAACTATGTCATGGCACTGATTGCTCAGGGCATACAGAAGAAAATCCGCGACGAACTCTACAGTCATATGCAGAAACTTCCTGTTTCCTATTTTGACACCAAGACTCACGGCGATATCATGTCGGTCTACACTAACGATATCGACTCGTTAAGAGAAATGCTGGCCCGTGCCCTGCCGATGGCTGCTTCTTCCTTTACGACGATGGTCGTCTGTCTCATCATGATGCTGATCACTGATCTTCTTCTGACTGGCATTGTCTTTGTCTTTGCTATTCTGATATTTTTCCTCTCACGTTATTTCATCAAGATGTCATCCAAGTATTTCATCGATATGCAGATTGAACTTGGAAAGACAAACGGCTATATCGAAGAGATGACTACGGGTCAGAAAGTCATCAAGGTCTTCAACTACGAAGAAAAGAACATCGAGGGTTTTGACAAACACAATGAGAAGCTCTGCTCTGATTCCACTAAGGCTAACCGCTTCTCCAATATCATGATGCCGACTGTCAATCAGCTTGGCAATCTCCAATATGTCCTGATCGCCTTAGTCGGAGGCATATTGATTGTCAGTGGAATGACTAGCTATTCTCTGACTGGAACTCATGTCTATACAATCGGTGCCATCATCAGCTTCCTTCTTTTCTCCAAGTCATTCGTTCAGCCTATCGGTCAGATTTCCCAGCAGGTCAATGTCATCGCCATGGCACTGGCGGGTGCCTCGAGAATCTTTGGAATGATGGATGTACAGGAAGAAAAAGACGAAGGCTATGTCGAACTTGTCAATGCCGTTGAAGATGAAAACGGAAATCCTAAGGAAACGGCTGAAAGAACCGGCAGGTGGGCGTGGAAACACCCTCATGCCGATGGTTCGGGAACAACCTATACCTGGATGAAAGGCAAGATCAACCTCTACGATGTCGATTTCAGCTACATCAAAGGCAAGCAGGTTCTCACCGATATCACAATCTATGCCAAGCCCGGACAGAAAGTAGCATTTGTAGGGCCCACAGGTGCCGGTAAGACCACTATCACCAATCTCTTGAACAGGTTCTATGATATCGAAGACGGAAAAATAAGATATGATGACATCAACATCAACAAAATAAAGAAAACCGATCTTCGCCGTTCTTTAGGTATGGTTCTTCAGGATACAAAGCTGTTTACCGGAACCGTCAAGGAGAACATTCGTTTTGGAAAACTTGATGCCACCGATGAAGAAGTCGTGAAGGCAGCCAAGCTTGCCAATGCTGACTCTTTCATCTCCCTTTTGCCAAATGGCTATGATACCGTTCTTGCAAACAGCGGCGAGAACCTTTCACAGGGTCAAAGACAGCTTTTGGCAATCGCCAGAGCCGCTGTCAGCGATCCTCCGGTCATGATTCTTGATGAGGCGACAAGTTCAATCGATTCCAGAACGGAAGCTTTGGTTCAAGCTGGCATGGATGCCATCATGAAAGGCAGAACCGTCTTTGTTATCGCTCATCGTCTGTCAACCATCAAAAATGCCGATGTCATCATGGTTTTAGACCATGGTCAGATCATCGAACGTGGCAATCATGAACAGCTTCTGGCATTGAAGGGAAAATATTATCAGCTGTATACGGGTAAGACTCTGACTTCAGTGGAATAGAAAAATGCCAGCTTCTATTTAGGGAGCTGGCATTTTTATCAGTCTTTCTTTTCGAGGGAGGGTACTGGGCAGTCGATGAGGGTATTTTCGTATAATTTAGTAGGCTTAAATTTTCTGACCAATTCCTGATATTTGGCTTTGGTCTGTTTTCTCTTCAGTTCTTTGAATCCGGATTCTGAAAACTTGATCAGGCACCATTCGATATATTCGCTTGTGGCATCAGTCAGATAGTAATGTCCTTTTTTACTGAGGAAGTACTTTAGGGGATCATCGTTTTTAAAGGCTTTTCCTTCGTAGTTCTTGGAAGCTGAAAGAACATCGCAGACATATTCTGTAGCATATTTGTAGGGCATATTGACGGCTAGGATTCGGCCGACGAAAAAATCAGTCCAGTATTCCCAGTGATGACGGTTGATTTTAGTGTGATGCTGACAGATGACTGAATAATAATCATGATTGAGACGATCGAGGAAAACAGGTGAGCTTTTCCCGGTGAAGTATTTGGCGGACTGATGAAATTCCGTATATCCGTATTTAGATAAGTCGTGTCCTAAGGAATGGAAGAATATTCCCATATGGAACGCATTCCTGATGACTAGATGACGGTGCTTGGTTATGACAATAAAATGCTTGAACGGGTGTGACATGTTTTATACTTTGCTTCCTTGATAGAAAACAGAATTACGTCCTGCTTTCTTAGCTTTATAAAGCTGATTGTCTTCTTCATCTATTTCCCGATAGAGCGAGAGGCTTTCTTTGGCCTGTACTCTTCCGATACCGATAGAACAGGTGATATAGGGGAACTTGATTTCCTCCGGTGCCATGATTTTGCTTTCTTCGACTGATTTCCTCAGACGTTCGGCAACATTGATGGTTTCCTCAGCGGTGATATCAGAGAGGATGATGAGGAACTCATCACCTCCGAAACGGAAAACCGGAACCTGGTATTGGAAGATGGAATTGCGGAGAATGTTTGATATCTCAACTAATCTCTGATCTCCGTCAAGATGGGAGAAGGAGTCATTGATCTGCTTGAAGTTGTCGATGTCGATCATCAGGAAGGACAAAGTCGAATGATTCTTGATCCAAGTCAGTTTGTTGAAGTCGAAATACTGAGTCAGTCCCATTCGATTATGGCAATCAGTGAGAGGATCGATGATACTCGCTCTTTTCAGATTTTCGTTCTGTTCGTGTTCTTTAAACCGGTAACACTTGTTGCTGAAACTTACCGCTCTTACGCAGATTGACATTATTACCCAGCCGATAACGATGACGATGTATTGAGGGAATTCTTTTATGTAGCCGGTGAGAAGAAAATACAGAGCTTCTCCCGATAGACCGATTGATCCTATTCCTAAGACCACCAGACAGTCTAGAAGATAAGGCATCGGGCAGATTGTCAGAGCCATGATCCAGATGACTGACGAAGACATGGATGTTCCTTGAATGAGGCGGCCTTGAAAAGCGTCATAATTGAAGAACATGAGTATTCCTAAAAGCAGTAGAAGCTGGAATATGATTGAGATGATTCTCGGCAATACTTCATTTTCATTATTCTGATAGTCTCCAAACAGGAGATAGGCATATAAGATTATCGAACCTAAAATCATCGAACCGGCTGACATATAGGGAATAAAGCCGTAATTTTCAAAGCTGGTCTTAAAATAAAAGACACCTAAAAAGAGATAACATACCATGGCAAGAAAGGCAAACAAAGCCAAAATTGCTTCAATCAAAAGAGTATTCAGCATCATGCTATGATAAATTCCAACGATATCTTGGTCGTTTAATCCGTATTTCTTGATGGCGGATTTCTTGGAGAGACATTCAAAAGAAGAAGACATAAGAAGATGGAAACGGTCTTTTATACTGAATCTTTGTTTCATTTGATGATTTTCTTGTCTTTATTATACTTTTCTTAGCCAATACTCATTCCCTATTAATTTTCAGGAACGTCAGAAGTGAGAAAAAGTGAATGTGTCTTGACCACTTATTATTTTAAGTTGTGATATATTCATTAGGAAAACAGGAGCAATGACTATGAAAGCTTTAGTAATTTATTATTCTGTATCTAATCATACGGCCTCAGTCGCTAACCTTATCGCTGAAAAACTAAATGTCGAGACGGAAGCCATTCATACTAAGGACGCATATGGTGATTACATCATCGATAAGACAAAGAGAGAAATAGAGAATAAGGACTATCCTTCTATTCTTCCTCTTTCTCATAACTTCGATGAATATGACACTGTCATACTGGGAACACCGACTTGGTGGGTTTCTCCTTCTTCTCCAATATATTCATTGATTAAAACAGGTGTCTTAAAAGGCAAGACCATCTATCCTTTTATCACTACTGGCTTTGATGTCTCCGGCGTGGAAGAGAAACTTCGTGAGCTTCTCCCTGACTCAAAGGTCATGCCTTCGCTGATTGTCTCCTATACAAATGCCTTCAGGGAAACGGGAGACGGCGAAATCCTTGACTGGGCGAGTAAGATCAAGTAGTAAATTAACTGAAAATAAAAGAGGCAGTTTCAAAAAGCTGCCTCTTTTACTTTGTTTTCATTTCTGATAACAGGGGAACATTTTAAAACACGATAAAAGATAGTATAAAAGTCAGCTTGCATACTTAGATCTTTACTTATCTGCTATTGTTTTAAATGCAATAAACTTGGTCAATAATTGCAATTGCAAAACAAGGACCATATGGTATTATTGACTTGCATAAGCAAATATAAGCAATTAGATGTAAGCGGTTGCATCTATTTCCTTTCAATCGATGTTTTTCTTTGTATTACCGATTGATAAAAAACCATTTGTGAAAGAAAAATGTTTCGTTTATGAGCTAGTGGTTTGCAAATATGCTTAAGTTTGGTCTGACACTTTTTCATCTAAGATATAATTTGAATGGACTTGTAGACAACGATATCAAAAAGAAATAAAAGGAGGCTTTATGGCCACTTTCCTAGGAAAAGACTTTCTGCTTAAAACACCTGTAAGCAAGGTGCTTTATCATGAATATGCAAAGAATCTCCCCATCTTTGATTTTCATTGTCATCTGTCTCTTAAAGAAATCTATGAAGATCATAGATTCTCTTCTATCACTGAAGCTTGGTTAGGAGGGGATCATTATAAATGGCGTCTTCTGAGAGAATTCGGAATACCGGAATGCGGAGTGACTGGAGTATCTGATGACTATCAGAAATTTCTTTCTTTTGCAAAGCTGATGCCTCTTTTAATAGGTAATCCCATTTATGAATGGACGCATATGGAATTGAGAAAGTATTTTGGTATCGAAGAGACTCTTTCCATGGATACAGCTAAGAAAATCTACGATAAAGCCAATTCTGTCCTGAAGACTCTTACGGCAAGAAAGATGATCGAACTTAATAACGTTACTGCCATCTTCACCACCGATGATCCCCTCGATGATCTTCGTTATCATGAATTACTGCTTAATGATTCTTCTTTCCATATCAATGTCTTTCCCTGTTTTCGTCCTGACAAAGCTTTTGGAATTGAAAAAGAAGGATTTAAAGACTACATCTCTCTTTTAGAGAAGACTGTCTCTTATAAGATAACCAGTTTTGAATTGCTGGAAAAAGCCTTAGACGAAAGACTTTATTACTTCGCCTTGCATGGCTGCTCGGCAAGCGATCAGGCTTTTGACAAAGTCTATTACAACAGGAAAACCGATGAAGACGCTGATGTCGTCTTCAAGAAGGGACTTCAGGGAGAGACTTTGTCCTTGGATGAATTAGATACCTATAAAGGAAGACTTCTTGTTCATCTGGGAAAATCTTATAAAAAGATGAATATCTCCCAGCAATATCATTTCGGTGCCATAAGAAACAACAACTCCCTGCTTTATGAATCTTTAGGACCTGATACCGGGTTTGATTCTGTCTCCGACTCCAATATCGCTGTGAAGCTATCCTCTCTTCTCGATGAACTGAATTCATCCTCTTCTCTTCCTCGAACCATAATTTATGCTCTTAACCCCAAAGACTATCCCTCTATTGTCTCTCTGATCAATTGCTTCCAATTCGAGAAAGGCTCTCTTCAGTTAGGAGCGGCCTGGTGGTTCAACGATCACCACGATGGAATAGTCGAACAGTTAAAAGTTCTGTCAGCGGGCTGCATGATCAGTGAATTTGTCGGAATGCTTACTGACTCCAGAAGTTTTCTTTCTTATTCCCGACACGACTATTTCCGAAGAATATTCTGCAATTATCTAGGCGAGTTAGTAGAAGAAGGAAGATATCCTGAGGACATAGACACTTTAGGAAAGCTTGTGACAGATGTCTGTCTCAACAATGCCAAAAGATTCTTTAGAAAATAAAAGGAGAAGATTATGAAAGCAAAGACAATCACCAGATTATTAGACTGCGGAGTCATTGCCGTCATCAGAGCCGATAATGTAGAAGATGCTGAAAAATTAGCTGACAGCTGCATAAAAGGCGGAATAGTCGGCTTGGAAGTGACCTTTACGGTTCCAGGTGCCAATGATGTCATTAAAACTCTGGCCGGCAAAAAAGATCATTCTTTCATAGTCGGTGCTGGAACTGTCTTGGATGAAGCAACTGCCAGACTTGCCATCTTGAATGGAGCCGAGTTTATCGTCTCTCCAAGCTTTGATAAGGGCGTAGCAGAATTATGCAATCTCTATCAGATTCCCTATATGGCCGGATGTTTTACCATAACTGAGATGATTACCGCCATTAAGGCTGGTGTCGATGTCATCAAGGTCTTCCCTGGCAGTTTAGCATCTCCCAGCTATTTCAAAGCTGTTCATGGACCTCTTCCCTATGCCAACTTGATGCCGACTGGCGGTGTCAGCATTGAAAATGCCAAAGAGTGGATCTTAAACGGCGCCGTTGCCATAGGAACTGGCGGTGATCTTACTTCACCGGCCAAGAACGGTGATTATGACGAAGTTCAAAGAAGAGCAGCTGCTTTTGTCAGAGAAGTAAAAGAAGCCAGAGAAGGAAGATAGAAAATGAAATACGTAACTTTAGGAGAGATAATGCTCCGTCTGTCTACTAAGGGCTTTGAGCGTTTCGCTCAGGCTCAGAGCTTTGATGTCAATTACGGAGGCGGAGAAGCCAATGTCGCTGTCTCCCTTGCCAATTTTGGAGAAGAAGCCTCTTTTGTCAGTAAATTACCTCTGAATCCTCTAGGCGACTGTGCCATCAATTCCTTAAGACAGTATGGCGTTGATACTTCCCGCATTATCAGAGGCGGAGACAGATTAGGAATTTATTTCTTAGAGACCGGTGTCAGCATGAGACCTTCTCAGGTTGTCTATGATCGTGCTCATAGTTCTATTGCCGAAGCAGACGCTGACGAGTTTGACTTTGAAAAGCTTTTCTCAGGATGCTCATGGCTTCACATGACTGGTATTACTCCAGCCATCAGTCAAAAAGCACGTATCTTAACAGAAAAAGCTTTAAGAGAAGCAAAGAAGATAGGTCTTACTGTTTCCTTCGATCTGAACTTCAGAAAGAAATTATGGACCAGCCAGGAAGCTCAGGACTGTTTAAGACCTCTGATGAAATACGTTGATTATGTAATCGGAAATGAAGAAGATGCAGCTAAGTGCCTCGGCTTCAAGCTTCCTAATGATGTGAATTCCGGAAAGCTTGATCGAAACGGATATGAGACTCTTTTAAGAGAACTCTGTTCAACTTTCAAGTTTAGAGGTGCTGCCACTAGTCTTCGTGAATCCTACAGTGCCAGCGATAATGGCTGGAGCGGTGCTTTAGTCACTGACGGAAAATTCTATCTTTCCAAACACTATGATATCCGCTTGGTTGACAGAGTCGGGGGCGGTGATTCTTTTGCGGCGGGTCTTATCTACGGCCTGAGCCATTACGATGATCCTCAGACTGCAATTGATTTTGCAGCGGCTAGCAGTGCTTTGAAACAGACGATACCAGGTGATTACAATCACGTTTCATTGAATGAAGTTGTTAATCTGATGGACGGCGATGGTAGTGGAAGAGTTCAAAGGTAGAAAAAAGAAATGAAAAGAGCGAACCTGACTCGGGTTCGCTCTTTTTTTCTTCTCTGATATAGGTTTAAGACTATCAGACAGTTTAAGAATTGAATCTTCTTCTAAACTCCGGAATAGGCGTTGAATCCGCCATCTATCGGTACGATGGTTCCAGTGATGAAACCAGCTGCTTTTTCATTAAGGAGGAAGAGAACGGCTCCGATGATTTCTTCAACGTTGCCAAATCTCCCCATGGGGGTGGCATCGATGATCTTTTTGGTTCTGGCAGTAGGAGTCCCGTCTTTGTTCCATAAGAGTTCTTTATTCTGAGTGGTGGAGAAGAAACCAGGAGCGATGGCATTGACGCGGATTCCCAGTTTGGCGAAGTAGACAGCTAACCATTCGGTGAAATTGGAGACACCGGCTTTGGCAGCGCTGTAGGCGGGAATCTTTGTAAGAGGACGAAAAGCATTCATTGAAGAGATATTGAGGATACTTCCGGACTTTCTTTCGACCATGTCTTTGGCAAATTCCTGGGTAGGTAAGACAGTACCAAGATAATTGAGGTTGAAGACAAACTGCATTCCATCGCTATCGAGATCAAAGAATGATTTATAAAGCCCTGACAAGTCATTCTGAGTTGCATATTCATTATCGGAAGTTGCCTTGGGGCTATTTCCGCCCGCTCCGTTTAAAAGGATATCACAAGTCCCTAAATCTCTGAGTACTTCCTCATGAGTCTTTTTTAAGGCATTCTTATCTAATACGTTGCAGTCATAGGCTTTGGCAATTCCGCCATCGGCAATGATTCTGTCGACACACTTTTGAGCACTCTCAATACCGAGGTTAAGTAAGGCCACCTTGGCACCGCAGGCTGCCAAAGCCTCTGAAAGCATTGAGCAGATCAATCCTCCGCCGCCAGTTACGACGATGACTTTATCTTTTAAGTCGGTGTAGATCGGCAATTCTTCTTTTTTCATATTTTATGTTCCTCTTTAAGGTTCTTCTCAGCCATCTCAAACAGTCCGTTAATATAGGTGCAGCCGAGAGCACGGTCGAATAATCCGTAACCGGGCTTTCCTTTTTCATCAAAGATATTTCTTCCGTGGTCGGGTCTGACGTAACCTGTGAAACCATTTTTGGTTAAGGCCTGAACAATACTGGCCATATCTAATGATCCCATACTGGTCTCATGTCCGCTTTCGATGAAAGAACCTTGGTCATCCAGATAACGGATATTTCTCAGATGTGCAAAATGAATACGGCCTTGTCTTGAATACTTCTCAGCCATTCTGACAACATCGTTTTTGCATTTTTCTCCTAAGGAACCGACACAGAGAGTGAGTCCGTTATGTAGGGAGGAAACGGCTTTAAATAATCGGTCGAGGTCTTCTTCTGTGGAGACAACACGCGGTAAGCCAAAGACATCCCAGGGCGGATCATCGGGGTGAATAGCCATGTTTACGCCAGTATCATTCAAAGTAGGCAGAAGTCTATTTAGAAAATAGACTAGATTATCAAACAGCTTTTCGTGAGTGAATCCATTGTATTCTTCTAAGATGGAATTGAGTTCTTTCACTGAGTAGGATTCATCCCAGCCTGGCAGATGAAGATTTTTGGGATCGAGCTTTTCCAGTTCTTTGGCACTGTATGACAAAGAGAAACTGCCATCGCTGTTCTTTTCCTGAAGATCAGTTCTTATCCAGTCGAAGACAGGCATGAAGTTATAGCAGACGCATTTGACTCCGTATTTTGCAACAGTCCTAATGTTCTTAGCATAGATATCAATATACTTATCTCGGGTATCTTTGCCTAATTTTATGTCTTCGACTACTGGAATTGATTCAATCACTTCCATCTCTAATCCGTTTTCGTCACAGAGTTCTTTTAGTTTTTTTACTGATTCTTCAGGCCATAAGTCTCCGGCCTTCACATCGTAAACGGAGGTGACTACACCACTCATATTGGGAATCTGTCTTATATAAGAAAGGGGGATAGAGTCTTTGGAACCATACCAGCGGAATGTCAGTTTCATTTCAATTGCTGTCCTTTTATCCAATTACTGATGATAATGGATTAATCTATATTAATTCTAGTTTTAACTTCTTTTATACGCAATTGCAATAATTCTTTTCAAGGTTTGCATATCTTGCGTTGATGGTTTACAATTAAAACAATGATAGAGGTGTAAACTGTGTTTTCATTTAGATATAAAGATCTTGATTTCTCCCATAAACTTGACCGTGCATCTTCACCGACTGATGAATATTGGAAGCATATGCATCCTTTTAATGAGCTTATCTATTTTATTTCCGGCAATGTCACCTATACAGTCGAAAGTGAAAACCGACAGCTTAAACCCGGTGATCTGATTTTCATCAGACCAGGAAAGTTCCACTTTGCCACGGTTGACAAAGGTGTCAACTATGAAAGATATGTTTTCAAATTTCCTGATTCTATTCTTCCTTCTTCTTTGATCCAGAAGATGAACT